>DKLU01000500.1:0-11804 GCA_002455915.1 Chryseobacterium sp. UBA6632 | reverse complement strand
AGTTTCCCAAGGTGTGGAAGCTAAAGTCAGCTGTCCGTTTGCAGGTTCTGCATGCGTTGTCTTGGTATGAATAATATCAAAATATACAGCTGGATTAGAAGAATCTGTATGAATTCTATAAGTGAAAACATTCTTAGTCAGTTCAAGAATTTCTACATCACGCGTAAAAATTGTAGTTCCGTCAGGTCTTTTAGACACAATCGTTCTGGTCTTTCCGGAAGCGTCTATAGACCAGGTTCCCATTGATCTTATCGCATCATTCAAACCATAAATGGCAAATTTGCCATCCGTTTTAAAGTAAGCAAATCCTACAAATCCCGAAACCCTTGCATCCGTTAGCGCAACAGCATTTCCCTGATTGTCTTTAGCACCCGTAGTTTCCCAAGGTGTGGAAGATAGCCTTTGAGAAGGAGTTAATTGCTCTTCTGCCACTGTATCGTTATCATTAGAACATGACATAATTGGAGTTGCCAAGGCAAACGCTGCAACGAAATAATAAATTTTCTTTAATTTGTTCATAATTGTTTTTTTATTATTCACAAACTTACCTTCTTTTTCTACTATAAAAATTGTATAAAACATATCATTTGTTGTAAAAAATATCACAACAAAAAAACAGCTACGTTTCCATAGCTGCTTATATATTTTTTTAAAATTCAAAAAATTACATTCTGTTTACCGTTCCGATTCCTAATAAGCTTAATGACTTTTTGATTGTTTTTGCCGTAAGATCAGATAAATTCAGACGGAATTGTGTAATATTTTTATCTTCCTGATTCAAAATCGGACTGCTTTGATAGAACGAATTGTAAGATTTCACCAAATCATAAACATAATTTGCTACCAAAGCCGGACTTAAAGCTTCTGCCGCTCTCGCAACTACTGCTTTATAATTCGCCAATTGCATAATCAACTCTTTCTCAGATTGTCTTAAATCAATGGTATCAATTTCTTTAAATTCAAAAGAAGCTTTCGTTAATAAAGACTGAATACGAGCGTAAGTATATTGAATGAAAGGTCCTGTATTTCCGTTAAAATCAATACTTTCTTCAGGGTTGAACAACATTTTTTTCTTAGGATCAACCTTTAGCATGAAATATTTCAAGGCACCCATTCCTACACTTTCGTAGTTATCATTCTTTTCTTCTTCCGTAAAGTTTTCTAATTTGCCTAGCTCTTCCGATTTAGATTTAGCAATATCGTGCATTTCCTGCATCAAATCGTCTGCATCAACCACCGTTCCTTCACGAGATTTCATTTTCCCGTTGGGAAGCTCTACCATTCCGTAAGATAAATGATACAATTGATCTGCCCAAGAATAACCTAATTTTCCTAAAATTTTAAACAAAACCTGGAAATGATAATCCTGTTCGTTTCCAACAGTATAAATTAACTTCTGGATATTATTTTGTTTAAAACGTTCTACGGCAGTTCCCAAATCCTGAGTCATATACACCGAAGTACCGTCTGAACGTAATAATAATTTTTGATCAAGGCCTTCATCTGTAAGATCACACCACACAGAACCATCTTCTTTTTGATACAGAACTCCTTTATCTAAACCTTCCTGAATAAGGTCTTTTCCTAAAATATAAGTATTGCTTTCGTATTGAATCTGATCGAAACTTACACCTAATCGGCTATATGTTTCATTGAAACCTTTATACACCCAAGAGTTCATTTCGTTCCAAAGATTTCTTACTTTTTCATCGCCATTTTCCCAGTCCAACAACATTTTTTGAGCTTCCTTCATTAAAGGAGCCTCTTTTTTAGCCTGATCTTCAGAAACGCCTTGTTCAATCAGTTCAGCAATTTCTTTTTTGTATTCCTGATCGAATTTTACGTAATAATTTCCAACGAATTTATCTCCTTTAATATTTTCAGCATCCGGAGTTTCTCCTTTTCCATATTTTTCCCACGCCAACATCGATTTACAGATATGAATTCCTCTATCATTAATGATTTGAGATTTAATCACATCATAACCTGCTTCATTCAAAATTTGAGAAACTGAAAAGCCTAAAAGGTTATTTCTGATATGCCCTAAGTGAAGAGGTTTGTTGGTATTCGGAGAAGAATATTCTACCATTACGGTAGAATTTTTCTTTTCTATATTTTCAAAATCACTATTTACAGATTGAAATTGATCTACAAAAAACTGATTTTTAACTTTAACATTCAAAAATCCTTTCACGACATTAAAGCTTTCCAATAATTCGGTTTGCGTTGTTAAAGCTTCGCCCAATTCTACTCCAATACTTTCGGGATTTTTCTTCAATTGCTTCACCAAAGGGAAAGTAACAATGGTAAAATCACCTTCAAACTCAGTTTTATTTTCCTGAATTTCAAGGTTAATATCTTTTAACTGAAAGACATTTAAGATTACTTCAGAAAGTTTTTCTTCTATTATATTTTTAATATTCATCTTCTATAATTACGCGTGTACAAATTTAATAAAAAAAAGACTTCAGTTCTGAAGTCTTTTTCTACTAAGGAAGGCAATTAAGATCCCACTCTGAGCAATATCTCTTTATAGGATCCCAATTAATACAGCAAAGGGGAGCAGCACCTCCTTGAATTTTTTTAAGGTCAACAGCGCTTAATTTTTTTAGATTTTTCATATTAAAATATTTTAGTAACCTAATTTAGTAAAAAATATGCATTCAATACCAACTATTTTCAAAATAAAAAACCGCCCGAAGGCGGTTTTCATGTGAATGTTAAAATATTAAAATTTGTTTTCTTACTAATTTGTATCCCAAATTAATTTTGTATTCATTTGGTCCCCTCCAATAGCACTAGCAGCAGCTTGATAGTTAGTAGGATTTAATGTTTGTACTGATGTTGGATAATATAATCTATTAGGTAAATCAGACAATCCTGCTATTAAAGATGTAAATGTATATGTTGTTTGTCCACTTGTTGTTGCAACATTCAGGTTAGCTGTTTGCCCTGGTTTCAACAAAGTATTCGGATATCCCGTTCTTCTATATTCTGCCCAAGCTTCATATGGCTGCATAAATAAAGCAACATATTTCTGATTAAGAACATTTTCTTTAGAAGCGGCAGGTAAAGCATTAATAAATGTTGTAATAGTTGAAGCATTAACCCCCCATCTCTCCATTGAAGCTTTAACTCCATTAGTATAGTTTGATTGAGACCATCCATTTGCTTCACTTAATAAAAACTGTACTTCAGCATACTCCATTAAAACCTCTGTATAACCTGGCTTCAAAACATTTTTACTAAAGAAATTAGCGGTAGCAGCCTGACTAGCAGTTAAAGAACTTGGAATTCCATAAGGCATACCGTTAAAATCAGCTGGATCTGTGGATTCTGCTGATGTTCCATCTAAAATCTCTTTTTGTGAAGTTCCTACAGGACTTGCATATTTGAATAAACGAGGGTCTAATCCATAGCTACCCGTTTGCCCTTTTAACAATTGAACGAATGTTTTCGAAATTGCAAAATCTGTTCTTGTACGGAAATTATCAAACATCGGTGATGGATTTACCAAATTATTTTCATAAGTAAGGCCAACATTGTCATCATTTGATGTCATAACTCCAGAAGCGATAGCATCTGTGATGTGAGCTTCAGCTCCAGGAACAACTCCTTTTACCCTAGTTGCAACACGCAATCTTAAAGAATTAGCAAACTTTTTAAGCTTTATTCCTTTACTTGTTCTTACATTATTTTCCATGTAAGAAAATAAATTATCCCCAGAAGTAAATACAGGCTGATTTACCTCAACCATTTCAGATGCTTCTTTAAGTTCTTTTAAAATATCGGCATATACTTTTTGCTGGCTTGCAAACTTCGGCTGTAATGTAGCATCAATATTTAATGCCTGAAAATCAGCATCTTTATTACCATAAGAATAATATGGTATATCTCCAAAAGAATCTGCTAATGTAAGGAATACGTACGATAACATAACTCTTGCAGCTGCAATTTGATTTTCATTTGGACCATATACACTCATTTGAGATTTTGTGGCAGGATCTGTATTCAAATCAATAATTTGTTTATAATCCTGTGCAACTCTATAAGAAAAGCTCCATAAAGAAACTCCAGTTGACAATCTATATTGATATCTATCTTCTTCTGTATATCCAGTTTGAGCTGAATACTGAACCCATGGTAGCGTAATTCTTCCTGACTGCCATTCATCTCTTGTGTTATCCATAAGCTCCTTATTAGCACTATTGAAAATACCAGTAGGTAAAGGTTTATCAGTAGAATTAGGATTCTCATCAATTTCATCGAATTTATCTGAGCAACTATTTGACACTAACGTCAATGATAGGACAGATAATATTAAAAATATTTTTTTCATTTTAGTTTAAAATTTAAAGTTAACATTAACTCCATAAGTTCTTGTAGAAGGCAAAGAGCCACCTTCCATACCTTGAATATTACCAGAACCATACGAAGTATTTTCCGGATCAATTCCTTTATTTGCTAAGTTCCAAGCAAATAGGTTTCTTGCAAAAGCAGAAATTCTAACACCTTGGAAAACATTGCCAATAAGTGATTTTGGTAAATCATAACCAAGAGTAATGTCTCTTAATTTAATATAGCTTGCATCAAAAACATTTTGAGCATCAACAGTATTATAATATGTACTACCCCATGTTTGAGCATCTAATAGAATATCATTTGCTGTACCATCTTCTTTAACCCCTGGTAAAATTATACCAGCTTCTCTATTTCCTCCAAGCGCTGACTCCTCAGACATACCAGAATACATTCCCCACATATTTGTAGTTGAGAAATATTTTCCTCCTTGTTGAATATCAATTAAGAATGATAAGCTTAAAGACTTATATTTAATTGTATTTCTGAATCCCATGTTATAATCAGGAAGGATAGATCCTAATGATTTAATTTCAGAAGCCTTATAGAAACCATTCTCATCTATAACTTTATTACCGTTAGCATCATAAACATAATCTGTACCTAAAATTGTTCCATATGCCTGACCAACTTGAGCAACTAATTGTGCTCTAAATGGAGCATTTGTCAATACATAATTTTGTAGATCTTGGTATAGATTTACTAGTTTATTTCTATTTCTTGCAAAGTTCCAAGTTAAATCCCATGAGAAGTTCTCATTTCTAATAGGAGTTACTGTAACCATAGCTTCGATACCTTTGTTAGTCATTTCTCCTGCATTGATATTTTTATACAAATATCCTGTTGCTGGGTCTACCGGTAAAGCAATAATTAAGTCTTTTGATTTTGTCTGATAATATGTAAAATCAAGACTTACTCTATTTTTAAATAAACTCGCTTCCAAACCAATTTCTTGAGTAATTTTTAACTCAGGCTTAATGTTTGGATCATTTTTTGTATTAGGATTAGAATACTGAGGCGCTCCGTTGAAAGGCAAGCCAATTTCAGTATATGTCAATCTACTATAAGGAGCTGTACCTAAAGCAATACTCGCCCAACCAGCTCTCACTTTACCAAATGATAACCAATCAGCCTTAAGGACCTTTGAGAATACAAAACTTCCTGTTACCGATGGATAAAATTGAGAATCATTTAACATGGAGAACCAGTCATTTCTTCCTGTTGCTTCTAAAAATAATAAATCTTTATATCCCAAAGAAACTGAGGCAAACAAACTCTTGATTGACGAATGAGAACTATTATTTGTTGCTAATGAGTTTTCAATTCCATTATTTAAATTATATAAGTTAGGAATAATTAATCCTCCCACGGTTGTACCCCTTAACCAACTCATTTTATTATCTCGTATGTTAAAACCTCCAACAGCATTTACACTTAGATCTCCAAATGTATTGTTATAGTGAGCTCTACCTTCGTAGTTAAATTCTGAAACCGTTCTTTTTTCAAGAGTATAATTTGAAACAGCCTGCGAACCAACTGCTACTCTAGTACTTATGTTTTGTGTATATGTATCTCCATATACTTTGCCAACGATATAAAAATGCTTATCAAAGTTATATGTTAAACCAGCATTTCCAAAAAATCTGTGTCTGCTATCGTTTGATGTATTTTCATAAATAGTCCAATATGGATTATCAGAATATTTAGGAGTTCCATCGCTCCATGATGTTCTGTTCCATGTTCTTTGACTTCCATCGGCTAATTTATAATCTTTTAGCTTAGCAAAATCTAAATTTCTTTGTCCAAACTGATAAAATTTTTGGGCAACAGAGTTATCACCATATCCAACTTCTGGTCTGTTAAAACCTTCTGTGTGAACATAATTAATAATAGCCTCTGCCTTTAAATTGTCTGTCAATTTAGAATTTAGATTTACACTGAAGTTATCTTTTTTAATTTTTGATGTAGGAATTATACCACTAATATTTGTGTTTGTATAAGACAACCTTACGTTTGTATCACCAAATGATTTAGCTACAGCTACATTATTTGTATAAGTAACACCAGTATTGAAGAAAGAATCTACATCATTTTTAGGAGCTACAAATGGAACCGCCTTTAGATAATCGTTTGAATATTCTGGATCAAAGGCATACCAAGGAAGATACATTAGATTTGAATCATATCTAGGGCCCCACGAAGCATCTGTTTGATATTCTTGGATATTATATGTAGTTCCGTTTATGCTCTGTGTTGGAAGTGTAAATTGAGAACCTCCTCCATAAATATTTTGTAGTTTTGGTCTAATATAAATACTTTCGAAAGCAACTCCTGTATTTAATTGAACATCAGTTCTACCCTTTTTTGCAGATTTTGTTGTATACAAAATAGCACCATTCCCTGCTCTTGAGCCATATAAAGCTGCTGCTGGTCCTCCTTTTAGAACAGTTACACTTTCAATATCATCTGGGTTAATATCGAAAGAAGCGTCTCCATAATCTCGACCACCCGCACCTCTTTGTGTATTAGTATCATTAACATTCGAGTTATCTAAAGGAACGCCATCTACAATAATCAATGGTCTGTTTTCTCCAGTAATAGAACTAATCCCCCTCATAGTAATTCTGGTAGATCCTCCCATTGTACTTGGTGCTGTAACCTGTACCCCTGCAACATTTCCTGACAATGCACTTACAGCATTGTTTTGTCCTGCGTCAGAAAGAATATCTCCTTTAATTTCCTGAGAAGCATATCCAAGAGCTTTTTTCTCTCTTTTAATTCCAAGGGCAGTGACTACTACACCTTCGATTTCCTGAGTTCTTACTGTGTCACTCTTCTTTTGCTGAGCATTCGCAACAGCTAAAGATGAAGATAACACCAATGCAAGAACACCAGCTGTTAGTTTCTTCATAATCAAATTATTTTTGTACCGTACAAATTTGTAAAACTTTCCTAATAAAACAAAACAAAAACTTAAAAAATTGTTATTTTTATCATAGTTTTTAAATTATTGCTATTTTTGCAAGATTAAAAATGTTAATTTTTATGGAATTAATAAAAAATTGGACAAATCTTTACATCGAAGCAGGGTGCGATGAAGTCGGAAGAGGATGTTTAAGCGGGCCAGTGGTTGCTGCAGCGGTAATTTTGGATGATGATTTTAAGCAAAATTTGGTTAATGATTCCAAAAAGTTAAATTTTAAGACGAGAATGAGTCTCGATGAATATATAAAGGATAATGTAAAAAATTATGCTATTGCAGAATTACCTCCTGCATTTATTGATGAGCATAATATCCTAAATGCCAGCATACATGCTATGCATCAGGCACTCGATAAATTAACAACAAGACCTGAGTTTATTTTAGTAGACGGCAACAAATTTCATCCCTATAATTTCATTCCACACCAGTGTATTATTAAGGGAGATTCAAAAGTTTTATCCATTGCTGCCGCCTCTATTTTAGCAAAAAATTATAGAGATAAACTGATGATTGAGCTACATGAAGAGTTCCCCGACTATGGCTGGGATACCAACTTCGGATATGCCACAAAAAAACACCAGGAAGCCCTTATAAAGCATGGTCCAACGAAATACCACCGTCAGTCTTTCAGATTAAAATATGATTAGAAATAAGCCGCAGTAAATTATGACTTTCATAATCGACTCCTCCAAATTTAAATTCTATCTAAATAAAAAAAGAGAAGCAAATATTGCTTCTCTTTTTTGTTATATGAGATTATTTATCTATTTCTTTTTTCGTTGCTGCTCTTGCACTTTTTGCTGTTCCTGAGCCTTTTCCATCATTTCTCTCATACGTTTTTGAAACTTACCTTCAGCTTTTGGTTTTTCTTTATTCGCCTGGATCTGTGCATGAATTTTCTTTTCATCGAGAATCACATACTTAATCACAAGGATAATTAAGATGTTAATCGCGTTTGAAACAAAGTAATACCAAGAAAGACCAGATGCAGAAGTATTCAAGAAGAATAAGAATGTAATCGGGAAGATATACATTAATACCTTCATATTTGGCATTCCTTCTTGTTGTGGCTGCTGCATATTTCCTGAAGTCATCACCGTATAAATTAAGATTACAACAGTACATGCAATTGCAAAAATACTCAAGTGATCTCCTAAGAAAGGTACTTTGAATGGCAACTTAATAATATCATCATACGCTGTTAAATCTTTTGCAAACCAGAATCCTTTACCTCTTAAATCAATAAAGTTCGGGAAGAAACGGAATAATGCGTAGAAAATAGGAATCTGAACCAACGCCGGCAAACATCCCGCCATCTGATTAACTCCAGCCTTTCTGTAAATTTCCATTGTAGCTTGTTGTTTTTTCATTGGATCTGCATCCTTGAATTTAGCATTCGCTTCATCAATTTCCGGACGAATTACTCTCATCATCGCACTTAGCTTATGTTGCTTGTACATAATTGGCGATAAGATTAATTTAACTAAAATTGTTAATAAGAAAATTGCCCAACCTGCAGTTAATCCCCAAGATGCAATGAAATTGTAAATAGGAATAAAGAATCCTCTGTTCATCCATCCGATGAAAGACCAACCTAATGGTAAAATTTCGTCGAAGTTTTTATCGTAAGATTTTAATAATGGTAAATCCAAAGGCATGAAGTACCAAGTGAAATCCTGATTCAATTCACTTCCAGTCATTTGAACAAAACCTTCATAGTTTAGTTTTTTCAAATATTCACCTTCTTCTACATTTTCCTGATTTCCTTTACTTTGAGTAAATCCGTTTTTAGCTTCAATTACAGAAGCAAAGAACTGCTGTTTTACACCAATCCAGTTCAGGGTTTCTTTTTCTTCTTCCATCGTTGTTCTTCCATCATAATCATAATCTTTATAATTATTGAAAGCATACGAGAATTCTGAGTGAGACTGCTCCTGAGCTCTACCTTTTTCAAGGTTTCTTACGTTGTAATCCCAGATGAAATCTGCTTTATTATCAGCCGTAATTTTCGCAAGCCCCTGAGTTCTAACTTTAAAATCTAAGGTATATTTTGGAAGTAAAGTGTAAATGAATTGAATAACAGCTCCGTTATAATTAGCCGTCATCGTTACCGCATTTCCGTTAACAGTTGGTGCAAAAACAAGATCTTTGGTATTAATTACCTTTCCTGTTTTATCTTTGAATTGGAAACCGTAGTTTGAATTATTTTTCGTGATCAGGTACAACGGAAGGTCTGCATTATCCGTTTTATGATCGTATGCTTTGTATTCTGCAAGTTCTACTTTAGAAACCTGTCCGCCCAAACTTGCAAATTCCACTTTCAATTCTTTGTTAGAAAGATTCGCAGTCTGAATAGCGTTCGGAGTTACATTTGGATTGATATTGCTTGCCTGAGACTGTTTTACGGCATTTTTCACCTGTTCGGTCTTTTGTTGCTGAGCTTTTACCTCTTCTTCTTTCGATTGCTTGTTTTGGAAATAAAACATGAAACCAAAAAGAACCACGCATAAAACCGCAAAACTAATCATTTGACTTTTATCGAGTCCGTTGTTCTGTTGCATTTTATCTTAATTAAATTTTTAAACTTTTTCTGTACGTACATATGTACGTATTTCGAGTCGACAAAAATACTGTTTTTTTATCAAAACTCTATACTATAATACGTTACTATATAATAAACTCAGGCTGAGAATAATCAGTCTGAGTTTATATATGACGTTTGTAATCTGTAAATTACTTTATTTCTGCGTACAAGCCTTAATAAAAGCTCTGAATAAAGGATGCGGTGTTGCTACCGTACTCTTATATTCCGGGTGATATTGCACCCCAACGTAGAATGGGTGATCCGGCATTTCTAATGCTTCTACCAATCCTGTTTCAGGGTTTGTACCTGTTGCCAAGAAACCGTTTTTCTCGAATTCTCCAATATATTCACTGTTGAATTCATATCTGTGACGGTGTCTTTCGGTGATATTTTTTGCGCCGTAGATTTCGTTTAATTTAGAACCGTTTTTCAATGTACATTTCCATGCACCAAGACGCATTGTTCCACCTTTATCTACTACATTTTTCTGTTCTTCCATCAAAGAAATCACAGGATGTTCCGTAGAAGTATCGAATTCCATTGAGTTTGCTTTAGTATAACCAAGAACATTTCTTGCAAATTCAACAGTCATGATCTGCATTCCCAAACAAATTCCCAACATCGGAACTTTATTTTCTCTTGCGTATTGTGCGGTAAGAACTTTACCTTCAATTCCTCTGTCGCCAAAACCTGGAGCGACAAGGATTCCGCTAACACCAGCTAGAGTTTCTTTAATATTTTCACTCGTCAAATCTCCACTGTAAACCCATCTGATTTTCACTTCAGTTTCCAAATCTGCACCTGCATGTTTGAAAGCCTCAGCAATGGAAATATACGAATCCTGAAGAGAAACATATTTCCCAACTAATGCAATTTCAATCGATTTTTTAGGATTCTGGAATTTCTTTAAGAAAGATTTCCAGTCTTTAAGATCTGCTTCTTTATCACTTTTCAGATCTAATTCTTTAAGAACTACATCATCAAAATTTTGTTTTTGAAGATACATTGGAACTTCATAGATTGTTTCCAAATCCTTACACTCAATCACATTATCTAAAGGAACGTTACAAAACTGAGCCAATTTCGCTCTCTGATCTTTCGGAATTTTATGTTCTGTTCTACAAACTAAAACATCCGCCATAATTCCGCTTTCCATCAACTGACGAACAGAATGCTGAGAAGGTTTTGTTTTTAATTCTCCACTTGAAGCCAGATAAGGCAACAATGTCAAGTGAATCACCATAGAATTTTTCTCACCCAATTCCCATTTCAACTGGCGAACAGTTTCGATGTAAGGTAAAGATTCAATATCCCCTACAGTTCCACCGATCTCTGTAATAATGATATCGTAATTCTGTTTTGATAAAATTTTAATTCTACGTTTAATTTCGTTGGTAATATGAGGAATTACCTGAACTGTTTTTCCAAGGAAATCTCCTTTTCTTTCTTTTTCGATAACAGTTTGGTAAATTTTTCCTGTCGTAACGTTGTTGTTTTGGGAAGTCGGAGCATCAAGATAACGCTCATAGTGTCCTAAATCCAGATCCGTCTCCGCGCCATCTTCGGTTACATAACACTCTCCGTGCTCATAAGGATTCAACGTTCCCGGATCAATATTAATATAAGGATCAAGCTTTTGAATAGTTACGTTGAAGCCACGTGATTTTAGTAGAAGTCCAAGAGAAGCTGAAACGATTCCCTTTCCCAAAGATGAAGTTACACCTCCTGTCACAAAGATGTACTTTGTATTCTTTTTACTCATTAGATTAGGTTTGTGCAAAGTTAGGGGAAAAAGAAATACAAAGCAATTTTGTTTTAAGTTTAAATCCAAATGTCTTTTTCATTTATAGATGAATAATCAAAAAGAACTTTAGATTT
>DKLU01000470.1 GCA_002455915.1 Chryseobacterium sp. UBA6632 | reverse complement strand
CCTCCAGCTTTCATCATTTAATTAAAATCACTTAATTCATACTATGAGTTGGTTTAAAAATATTTTTAAAAAAGAAGAAAAAGAAACTTTAGATAAAGGGTTGGAAAAATCCAGCCAAGGTTTCTTTGAAAAAATGACGAAGGCCGTAGTCGGTAAAAGCAAAGTAGATGATGAAGTTCTGGATGATCTGGAAGAGGTACTTATTGCATCAGACGTCGGGGCATCTACAACCATCAAAATCATAGAAAGAATTGAGGAGCGCGTCGCAAGAGACAAATATGTAAGCGTAAGCGAGCTTGATAAAATTCTTCGTGATGAAATTTCAGGTTTATTACTTGAAAATCCTCACGCCGGAACCGGAAATATTGATACTTCAAAAAAACCATACGTCATTATGGTAGTTGGAGTAAATGGTGTCGGAAAAACCACAACAATTGGTAAACTGGCTCATCAATTCAAATCTGAAGGAAAAAAAGTGGTTCTTGGAGCTGCAGATACCTTTAGAGCTGCCGCTGTAGACCAATTGGTTATTTGGAGCGAAAGAGTGGGTGTAACCATCGTAAAACAGGAAATGGGATCAGACCCTGCTTCTGTTGCTTTTGATACGGTACAAAGCGCGGTTGCTCAAAATGCCGATGTTGTAATTATTGATACTGCAGGAAGGCTTCATAATAAGATCAATTTGATGAATGAGCTTTCTAAAATTAAAAGAGTAATGCAAAAGGTAATTCCTGATGCTCCTCATGAGATTTTATTGGTTTTGGACGGTTCTACAGGTCAGAATGCTTTTGAACAGGCTAAACAATTTACAGCAGCCACAGAAGTGAATGCTCTCGCTGTCACTAAACTAGACGGAACTGCAAAAGGAGGTGTTGTAATCGGCATTTCAGACCAGTTTCAAATTCCTGTAAAATACATTGGTGTTGGAGAAAAAATGCAAGATCTTCAACTTTTCAATGGTACAGAATTTGTAGATTCATTTTTCAAGAAAAGATGATTTTACATCATGTTTTCCCTTTATTAGTAAACAAATCATTTTATAAATATTAACAATTAAAAAATTTGCAACTATGGGAGTTTTAACATGGATTATTTTTGGGCTTTTAGCCGGAGCAATCGCAAAAGCTATCATGCCTGGTAAACAAGGAGGTGGCTGGCTCATCACCATTATTTTAGGAATTATAGGAGCTTTCGTCGGGGGAGCAATTGGAGTTTACATTCTTCATTGGGGAGATGTGACGACGTTCTGGAATCCCCGAAGCTGGATTTTAGCAATCGGAGGCGCTTTAATTGTCCTTTGGCTTTACGGAATGGCTACCAAGAAAGGTTAAAATTTGAGCTTTTTAATAAAATAAAACGCCGGATTTGAAATTCAAATCCGGCGTTTCGGTACAATAATAATTTAGTTAGTTTATCTTTATCTGATAAGGCATTTCCATCTTCACCTCAGATTTTAGTTTTTCATCTGTAATCTGCTGTAAAATTTCATAGTTGGCTTTACCAATTTTATTTTTAATAATTCTTGCCGAAATTTCATCTTCATTAAGATCATGGAATATCTGCTCAAACGCATTCATTCTTTTCGGATAAGAAGAAACGTTGTATGATTTTAAACCAGCCTTTTGAGCGGCAAATTTCACGGCATCATTCAGCGTTCCCAATTCATCTACTAATCCGATTTGTTTGGCTCTTACACCACTCCATACTCTACCGCCACCAACATTATCAATCTGCTCGAAAGTCTGCTTTCTGTTTTGAGTCACAAAATGAACAAATCTCTTATAAGTTCCTTCCACGCTTCTCGTCATCATCGTCACTCCATATGGGGTAAGACCGTGCAATGCTGAATAATATTGAGAATTGGCATTTGTAGAAACAATATCTGAACGTACTCCGTTTTTATTTGCTAAATCTTTATAATAAGGCAATACACCAAAAACCCCGATGGAACCTGTAAGTGTATTCGGTTCAGAATAAATTTTATCAGCAGCCATAGCAATATAATAACCACCTGAAGCAGCATAATCACCAAAAGAAACTACCAAAGGTTTTTTCTTCTTCAACTGTTGAAGTTCAAACAAAATTTCGTCTGAAGCATTCGCACTTCCTCCCGGAGAATTAATTCTTAACACCACCGCTTTCACTTTATCATTTTCCTGAAGATCTTTAATGTATTTCACATATTTTTCAGAATAAATATCATTGTATCCATCTCCATTATTAATTGATCCCGATGCATAAAGAATAGCAATCTTGTCTCCCGACTTACTCTCATCTGCATAAGATTTAATATAATTTGATAAAGAAATTTTGTTTAATTTCTCTTTGCCTTTAACACTCAATTTTGACTTCAATAAATTATCATACTCACTTTTCTGAGCCAATTTATCAACCAATTTATATTTCAAACTTTGCTCAGGAATCATTCCATACAAACTATCAACAGCTGTTCTGAACTGTGCTGTATCTATTTTTCTTGAAGCAGCAATTTTTGACGATGTATTTTTCCAGATATCGTTTAATAAAGTACTTAATTGTTCTTTATTTTCCGGTGAAATGTCGTTTCTCAAAAATGGTTCCACAGCAGATTTGAATTTTCCGTGACGGATAACTTCAATCCCAATTCCGTATTTTTCAGCAAAATCTTTAAAGAAAACAACTTCTGTAGCCAGACCTTTCAATTCAATTAATCCTGCCGGATGAAGGAAATATTTTTCCGCCACAGATCCTAAATAATAAGAAGATTGAGAAACCCCGTTTCCGTAAGCATAAACAAACTTTC
This sequence comes from Chryseobacterium sp. UBA6632, assembly GCA_002455915.1. Classification (GTDB taxonomy): domain Bacteria; phylum Bacteroidota; class Bacteroidia; order Flavobacteriales; family Weeksellaceae; genus Chryseobacterium. The sequence continues at coordinate 2,349 of DKLU01000470.1, read as the reverse complement.
CACTTTTCTTAAAATCTTCCAACGCACTTCTAATATCATCAATTTGGGTGATACCTGCGTTCAGATTATCTGCCTCAATGCTTATTCCTTTAATATTATCATCTGTTTTTGCTTTGTTAATGGCTTCAAGCACATCATAAATCAAAACACTTTTGCTTTCTTTGCTTAAACTGAAAAAATCTGATTTCTCTTCCGTAGGGCTGTCGAGAATATCTGTTGTAAGATTTATCGTTAAAATTGAATTCTTTTTTACCGTTACAGATTTGTCGCTTCCCATCGAACTAAAGACAATAAGCATAATAAAAAAGATGAAAAATACAGCGCACAATATCACAATTGCCACTATATTTGCCAGAACATTTTTAAAAAAACTTTTCATAAAATCAATCATTTTTCAATATGTCGCAGCAAAAGGTAGTTTTGTTACTGGGAAGTAACCTCGGAGATCAAAAAAAAAATTTAGAGACTGCACTACAGATGCTTAAGGATAGAGGAATTGAAATATTAAAGAATAGTGAATTTTTGACATCCGACCCTGTAGAATTTGCCAGTTCCAATATTTTTTGTAATATTGCATCAATAATATATACGCGTCTTTCGCCCATTCAACTGCTTGATTTAGTTAAAAGTATTGAAAATGAGATGGGAAGAGTAAATGATTCAAAGGTATCGGGAGGTTATGCAGATCGCATTATAGACATCGATATCGTGAAATATAATGAATTAAATTTTATCTCTGAAAGGCTTGAAATTCCTCATAAAAAACATTTATATGAAAGGGAATTTTCCAAGATATTATTAAAAGATTTATCTGAATAAAACATAAAACATATTGTATGAAATTAGGTTTATTATTATTGGCCGCTTTGCCTATTGCTACTTATGCTCAGGACAGTATTGCTGTAAGTTCCACGAACGAATATCCTAATACTTTCTCCTCAGGTTCTGCCAATGTTCAACCTTTCAACAACAAAGCAAGACGATTCAACGATTGGTCGATCTCTGTTGGTGGTGGTGGAGCGTTTATGGTGCACTCTGACCTCAAATCGATTTACGATAAAAAGGTAAACTGGGGATATAACACTTACGTGAGTATTGACAAGCAAATTACCCACTCTTTTGGGTTGAGCCTTATCTATCAGAGAGGTGAGACAACTCAAAAAGGGCAATTGGAAGGAGCAGCAGGATTGGCAGCAGGTGTAGCTACCGCAAAAACTAAGTATAACCAGATTGCTTTAATGGGAGATGTTAACTTTTCTAATTTTTTAAGAAGAGTTGATAATCATTCTCCGTACAGATGGGCTTTCCACGGTTATGCAGGGATTGGTGTAATGGGATATGATACGTCTCTGTATGACAATGATCAATACAGATACAGTACTACTCCTAAAAGAGCACCTCTGTTTATTAAACAAGACATAGACATCAATTCACTTTTCTATCAATTCGGTATTGGATTAAAATATAATGTATCCAGACTTATTGATGTTGAAGCAAGAACCATGTATATCATAAGTGGTGATGATGAATTCGATGGCGGTGGATGGGCTGGCCCAGATAACTATGACACAAGTACAGCGACGGCTAAGTATAATATGCTTAACAAAAGACGTTCGGATAACATGTGGACAGTTAATCTTGGAGTATCATTCAAAATTGGAAAGCAACAATCTCACTTAGCATGGCATGATCCTTTGCAAGAGGCATATTACAGAGCAAACGTTCTTGAAAATGCATCTACAGATCTTGTAGTTTGCGAAAAAGGAGATGCTGATAATGACGGAGTTTGTGATGACTGGGACAGACAGCTTGACACTCCGGCCGGAGCTAGAGTTGACGGTGCTGGTGTAGCGCTAGACATGGATTTAGACGGTGTTATCGATTTATACGATAAATGTGTAACTGTTCCGGGACCTGTTGAAAATAACGGTTGCCCTACGAACAAGTAATCAGTAAAAAATAAAATCATTTAATTAACTAAATAAAAAATACACTATGAAATTAAGTTTAGCAATTGTTGCATTTGCCCTAGCTGTTCCGACAGTAGCCTTTGCACAAGACTCAACGGCAGTTTCTTCAAATGGAGAATATCCAAATACATTTTCTTCGGGCTCTGCCAATGTTTCCCCATTTACAAATAAATCTAAAAGATTTAACGACTGGTCTATCTCTGCTGGTGCAGGTGTACCTTTGATGCAGTCTGCCGATTTAACATCTATAAAAAATGGTAACGGTAAGAATCTATTCGGTTACTCTGCTTATGTAAGTATCGATAAAGCAATTACTCATGCTTTTGGTTTAAAATTACAGTATGACAGAGGTGAAACAAGACAAGGATGGTTCAATACA
>DKLU01000469.1:3879-7187 GCA_002455915.1 Chryseobacterium sp. UBA6632 | reverse complement strand
TCTTAATCACTAAAAATAATGAAGGACACCAAAAAATGATGTCCTTCACCTAACTAAGTGTGTATGATGTAAGAAATTTTTATTTTTTCCAAAGGGTTTCGATTTCCTCTAATGATTTTCCTTTCGTTTCAGGAACCATTTTCCATACAAAAAGTAAGGATAAAACGCTCATTACTCCGTAAAAACCGTAAGTAAATGCCCCACTGAATTCCATCATAAAAGGATAAGTCGATGAAATTAAATAATTGGCCGCCCATTGTGCGGCAACGGCAATCGCAATCGCACCTCCTCGTATTTTGTTCGGGAAAAGTTCTGAGATTAAAACCCAGCAAATCGGTCCCCAAGACATCATAAAAGACGCCGTATACACGATGATAAATACCAAAGTGGCAATCCCGATAATATGAAGGTAGGAGAAAATAGCAATGGCAAACATACCAATTGCCATTCCGATGGAACCAACGATCAATAAAGGTTTTCTTCCCCATTTATCAACGGTAAAAATTGCGACAACGGTAAAGACTACATTCACCAATCCCATCACCACAGTCTGTAACATGGAAGCGTCTTTATGAACGCCCATGCTTTCAAAAATCCTCGGTGCATAGTACAAGGCAACGTTGATTCCCACAAACTGCTGAAAAACAGAAAGTAAAATCCCGATAATGATAACTGTTTTTCCGAAAGCGAAAATCTCACTTTTATGTTCGGCAACCGTACCTTTTATTTCGTTAAAAATCTGATGACCTCGAAGTTGTCCATTAATTTTTGTTAAAATTTTAAGCGCCTCATCATCTTTTTTAATCAAGGTTAGATATCTGGGTGTTTCAGGTACAAAAAATAACAAAATTCCAAATAATGCCGCAGGAATCGTTAACGATAAAAACATATAACGCCATCCGATATTGTTGATCCATTCTACGGATTTTCCATCCGCAATTCCCCAGTTGACAAAATAAACCACCAACATTCCGAAGATGATTGCAAATTGATTCAGAGAAACTAACCTTCCGCGAACTTCAGCAGGGGCAATTTCTCCAATATACATCGGGCAAACGGCAGAAGCTAGTCCAACTCCGATTCCACCGATAATTCTGTAAAAATTAAAGGCTAGCAAAACTCCCATGGAATGTTCACCGTGCTTAAAGAATAAAAATTCTGGATAAGCAGCTCCCAAAGCGCTGATGAAGAATAAAAATGCCGCCAGCATCAAAGATTTTTTTCTTCCTAATTTTGATGAGAAAAATCCTGAAACGGCTCCTCCGATAATACAGCCGATCAATGCGCTGGAAATCGTTGCTCCATGGGCAAGAGAGCTCAATCCTAAAGGAATGATTAAATATTCCTGAATCGATTTTTCGGCTCCGGAAATTACAGCAGTATCATAACCGAATAAAAGTCCGCCTAAAGTAGCAACTAATGTTAATACAGTTACATACGTCAGATTAATTTCCGCTTTTACTCCAGAAGAATATTGTGGCCCGGAATCTATTATTTGCATAATGTCATGTAGTTTTAATGATAGGTGATTAATTTTTCATCTTTCAATGTAATCGATTGCACTTTTCTATCTCTGTTTCATAAAAATTAAACTTACTTATTTTCTGAATTTTAGAAATAATTATTTAAAAAGTGTTTTCAATATAAAATGGTAATCAAGGTTGATGATTTATTAACAATTGAAAGTCTCTAAATGTAATAATTTTAAACAAACTGCAAAGAGATTTTTATAATATCTTACGTTGTATGATAAGGGTGAGTGTATGTGTTTGTTTTTTAGTTGAATAATCAATATTTATTGTTTTGTTTTTTACGATAAAAATTAAATTTTGTTAACATTAAGCAGTGTTTCCCTTTCCCAAATTTGTGTTCTGCATTACGGTTTTGGGGTTTTCTTACAAATATTGATTCCCAAAATCAATATTTTTCATTAAAAATTTTACATTTGAGCATGAATAACAGGAACCGTGGAAAAAATACCGGAGATGATGATTTGTTTGGAATAGAAAAGCAAATTGATAAGATGAGAGAGGCTGTTCAGGATGTGAAATATCTTTTGAGCCATGGATATGCAGAAAAGGCGAGTTGTGATTTGGCAGGAAACCGTTATAAACTTAAAACCCGACAAATTCAGGCTTTTCGTGGTGCTTCGGCGTCGGAAAATCAAATTCAGACAAGAAAAAATAAGCAACTGAATTTTATCGATCTCAAAGATAAAGTTGTTTTTCTAGATGCCTTCAATATTTTGATTTTATTGGAAAGTTTGCTTTCCGGAGCATATCTATTTCAGGGATTGGATGGCTGCTACCGTGATTTGTCAGGCGTTCACGGAACTTATAAAAGAGTGAACCAAACTTCTGAAGCAATTGGTTTAGTAGGTCGTTTTTTTCATCAGATAAAACCTGAAAAATTAGTTTGGGTTTTTGATCAACCGGTTTCTAACAGTGGAAGGATTAAGCAGATAATTCTTGATTTTGCTCAGGAAAATTCTTATCATTGGGAAGTACTTTTAGAATTTAATCCCGATAAATTTTTAGTGGAAAATGCTGAAATTGTGGTTTCTTCAGACGGCTGGGTTTTAGATCATTGCAAACATTGGTTTAATCTCACAGATTATTTAATTACAGAAGAAAATTTGCCTGTTAATCTGATAAAACTCTTTTAAAAAATGGATCTGTTTCAACCCTATATTTCTTTGTTTTCGAATGATTGGAAAGATCAATATTCTAAAATTTTAGCTGAAGAACATTTGGAAAACATGAGTAAGAATATTCATCGGTTTAAAGATGGAAATGTAGACTTTTTATTGCCTTATTTTAATGAAGAAATTCAAATTGAGCGATCTGAAAGTTTTAAATTGTTTATTCAAACTCTTGAAGGTGATTCTTCACAGGAAAATATTGTTCAATCTTTGGAGCAAATTCCTTTTGAACATTGGTTGAATATTTTAGGACAACGGTTGACTTCTGCGAGTATTCGCGATGAATCTGCCATTCCTCCTTTAAAAAATATTTTGATTGAGAGTTGTGAAAAGCCTTTTAATAGTGAAATCACGATCGCACAGCGATCTTGGGAAAAACATGTCGGAAGAATGGAAGATCAGTTTTGGGGCGAAGTAAAAGGAAATAATCAAGAAAAACAGAAGATTGTAATGGAAAAAATCCACCATATTTTAGATCACCAAACATGGTGGAATGTATTTTTTCATTACAAACACAATCTTGTATTTGAAGTTCGTGAAAAAGGAGGTCATGGTATTAGGTGGAGCCACGGAGGGACTCATTTAATAGGCTTTCTAGAAACTTTTA
>DKLU01000469.1:0-3786 GCA_002455915.1 Chryseobacterium sp. UBA6632 | reverse complement strand
AAGAATAATCTCGCTTTTGTTTTTAATCTGAAAGCAACTTTGGTTTGATACTGTAAAAGATCATAAATATCTTTTTCGTTAGTATAAGTCTGGGGAACAGTTTGCCTATTAATCATCTTTATAGAGCGCCTTTTCATGGTGTTAAAGATAACTCGGGCAAAAGATTCTTTAGCTTTTTTCTTCGATTTGAATTGTGAAATTCCGTTAGAATGAAGTCTATATTTATAAAGATCTTCATCAATAAATGCCGGATTTCCGTGATCTAATATTTTCAAATAAAGATCTTGATCCACAGCACTGGTAAGTTCAGGATTGATACCTAAAGTTTTTTGGTAAATTTCTTTTTTAAAAGTAAAAAAGTGAGCAAATTGAACCGGACAATTAAAAAAATACTTGTCGTTGTAGATTTGTTTTGTTTTTGAAAAAGTTTTGTCAGCCGTCAGATTTTCATCACACATCATCATTCTGGAATACGTAGCAACAATTTCAGGGTTGTACTCATATTCTTCTATCGATTTTTCCAGTGCGGCAGGGTAAAGCGCGTCGTCAGGATCTAAATAGCCACAGATTTCGCCCTGCGCATATTCCATACATTTTCTCTTTGTGAAACCGCATCCTTTGTTAGATTCATTTTCAAACAGTTTGAAACGATCGTCTCCCGATATGATTCTTTTTATAATTTCCACCGAATCATCCGTTGAAGCATCATCCACTATTATCACTTCAAAATTTGTATATGTTTGACTGATAATAGATTCATAGCACTCCTTAAAGTACTTTCCGTTATTATAATTCGCTATAAGAACTGAAAATTTTATCACCATCATTAGAAATATTGTATAATGTAAATTTACGTTTTTTTTTATTTAAAAGTATTTATTATTGATTAAAATTTAATTTTTGATAATGTAATTTGCTACTATTCAATTAGATTATTTTTAAACGTGGTATGTTAATGTTTTTGTATATTTTCTTTAAAATAATAAATGCTGTTGATTTTATTAATTCTAACCTGATATTTTGTTGTTGTTATTTGAAATTGAAAATATGATATATAATAATTTATGATTGTGAATAATTGTTAATGAACAAAAAATATTTTTTGCTACGTAAAAACATTGCGTACATGAAAAATAATTTTGCCTTTGTAAATAAAAAGCAATGGATTTTTCTAATCAAAATTTTACGCAAAACGAATGGAAATCGTGTCTTAAGGTATTAAATGCCTTGAAAGATGAACCATTTTCTAATCCGGATAATCAAACATTTTCGGGATTAATTACGAAAATTCATAAGAACGCCAAAAAGCAAAGTCGTCAGGGAAATTACTTTCAGATGAAATCTCAAAAGAAACGTTAGCTCAAAAGGAAGAGCCCTGATTTTTCAGGTCAGATGTTGCGGGTTCGAGTCCCGTACGTTTCGCAAGGAATACGAAGTTTATAGAGGGAATAAATACTTTCGCTAACATGCGAAAGAGTATGCAGGTTCGAATCCTGCGGTATTCCCAAACGGAAGCAGTAATTTAAATGGAAAAATATATCAAACCCAGATAAAATGCAAGTTCAAATCTTGCCTGTTTCCCTAATTAAAAATGATCGAAGAAATTTTAAAATAAGAAATGAACGGTTATAAAAACGACATAGGAAACAGAAGCGTTAAGTTTTAATTTTTAGCATTCAGATTCCAAGTATTGAACTTTATTTCAATACAAAAAGAAATTAATTCATATTTAATTCAAAAGCATGAAAAACATTTATAACAAGGGAACTTTCAGAAGTTATGAATGGGGTAAAATCGGACCTTATTTAAAAAAGTATGGGAATAAAAAATGGAGAAGGACTGAAAGATTAGAAATAGAAGATCAACTTAGAGAAACAACTCAGTTTTTTAAATGGAGAAGAAAAAAACGAAAATTAATTTGGGCTAAAATTACAAGAGAAATCAATGGAAGAATAACTTCTAATTATAGAAGCTTTTACTCTGAAAAATCTTTTAAAAGCTCGATAAGCAGAGCCCATATAACAAGATATTTTTTAATAAATAATGATAAAAAAAGAAAAAAATGAACACATTTATCGATATTGGTATCAATCTCACCAATAAACAATTTTATAACGAACAAGAAGAAATCATCAACCGAGCCCTTGACAATGGAGTAGAGCAAATGATTCTCACAGGAACGAGCGTTCGTGGAAGTAAAGAGTCAGCAGAGATTGCAGAAGATTATCCCGAAATTTTATTTTCAACTGCCGGAATTCATCCTCATGATGCAAAATCTTTCAACAATGAAAGTATTCATGAATTAAGAAAACTTTTAAAGCTCGAGCAAGTGGTTTCCGTTGGAGAATGTGGACTGGATTTCGACAGAGATTTTTCGCCAAGATCCATTCAGGAAAAATGCTATCGTGCTCAACTTGAATTATCAATCGAAGTGAATAAACCTCTTTTTCTTCACGAAAGATCAGCATTTAAAAGGTTTAACGAGATTACAGATGAATATTTATCGAAACTTCCAAAAGCAGTGGTTCATTGTTTTACAGGAACTTTAGAGGAAGCGAAAATTTATTTGGATAAAGGTTTTTACTTGGGATTTACAGGAGCTATTAGCGATCAAGGTAGATTCAAACATTTGGAAAAAGTCATCAAATATGTTCCCCTCGACCGAATGATGATCGAAACCGATGCGCCTTTTATGCTTCCGAAAAATATGCCTCGAATGCAAAGCCGTAGAAACGAACCTTCATTTTTGCCTTTCGTTGCCCAAACGATTGCCAATGTAAAGAAAATCAGTATTTCTGAAGTTGCAGATGTAACGACAGAAGTTGCAAAAAGTTTTTTCAGAATATAAAAAAAGAGTTCTACATCACTGTAAAACTCTTTTTTGTAAATATTTTTAAACGAAAGATATTCGCTTTTATAAACTTTTAATTGCAGATTCCAACGCTAATTCCATCATTGGTTTCAACGCTTTTTCTCTTTCGTCAGCAGAGATTTTTTCGTGAGTCGGAATAATGTCTGTTACCGTAAGAATGGTTGCGGCATTTTTTCCTAAATATTGAGCATTGGCGAATAATCCAAAAGCTTCCATTTCTACTGCAGGACAGTTATATTTCGTTGCAATGGCAGGAACCGCAGGATCTTTTCTGTAGAAAATATCACTACTGTGAACATTGATTGCTTTTGCTTTTAATGAAAGTTCTTCAGCAGTTTGGTTAATCGTATTGAAAATATTTCCTTGGTGAGAAAGAATTTCATCTTCAATTTCCCAGGCATATTTTGCATACGTACTTTCGCTAGCTGCATTTTCAACATTTAAAATATCGAAAAGCTGAAGCTCTGTATTGTAAGCGCCACAAGTTCCGATTCTGATGATCGTATCTACATCATATTCTGTAAACAACTCAAAAGAATAGATTCCGATGCTTGGAAAACCCATTCCGCTGGCTCCCACAGAGATTTCTTTTCCTTTGTAAAGCCCTGTATAATAGAAAATACCTCTTGTTTTACTTACCAGTTTGGCATCTTCTAAAAAATTTTCGGCAATATATTGTGCGCGAAGCGGATCTCCGGGTTGTAACAAAACTTTAGCAATTTCTCCTTTTTTTGCGCTAATGTGAATACTCATAATTTTATTTTGAAAGTGCAAAGATAGCAAATATGTGCATAGCTAATTTCTAATCTTTATATGCGGTAAATATCAATGTGATAAAATTATTTAATCAGTTTTTTCAGGAGCTTTTTCGCGCTTTCCGCACTCGCTATTTTTTTGGTTTCGGCGGGGGCAGC
>DKLU01000102.1 GCA_002455915.1 Chryseobacterium sp. UBA6632 | reverse complement strand
GCAGTTTCAGCAAAGAAGTATTTCTTATCAAAATGCGGTGGCTAAAAAAACATCTTCGGAAAATAAAGTGGCTCAAACACGACAGGAAATTGTAAATGTGGGCATCGAGCAAAACTCCGTTATTCAGGATTACACGGAAAAACTAAGTAAAATTGAAGGTGAACGATTTCAAAGTATGGGCCAAATTGAAGGCAGCGACGGCGATATTGCTAAGCTTGAAAATCAGGTTGCCAATTATAAAGCGCGACAAGGTTTATATTTCATTATTGCTTCTCAGGACGGACAAATTGTTCAGCTGAACAAAGCCGGAATTGGGGAAATTCTGAAAGACGGTGAAAATATCGGAACTATTGTTCCGACCGTTGTAGATCATGCGGTAGAAATTTATATCAAACCTGTTGATCTTCCGTTGGTAAAAGAAGGTCAGCGTGTGATGTGTACTTTCGATGGTTTTCCCGCAATCGTGTTTTCTGGATGGCCGAATTCCAGCTATGGAACATTTGCAGGAAAAGTAATTGCTGTGGAAAGCAACATTAGCATGAACGGGCTTTTCAAAGCATTGGTCATTGAAGATAAAAATGAAAAAAGATGGCCGCCAAAGATCAAAATGGGAACCGGCGTACAAGGTATTGCCATTCTGAATGACGTTCCGATCTGGTATGAATTATGGCGAAACATCAATGGTTTCCCACCAGATTATTATGAAGTAAAAAATGAAAAAGCAGGCAAAGATGAAAAGGCAAAATAAAATTATTTTTACCCTTCTTGTATTCTTTTTTCAATGCAGTTTTGCGCAGGATTCCCTGAAAATTTCTGCTCAGGAATTTATTTCTGTGGTTAAAAATTATCATCCGTTGGCTTTAAAATATCAGCTTCAAAATAAAATGGCAGAAGCTGAAATCACGAAAGCAAGAGGAAGTTTTGATCCTGTTTTAGGAGCTAAGCTGGGCGAAAAAAACATTGACGGAACTAGATATTACGAACAGAAAAATGTAGAATTGGGAATTCCAACGTGGTATGGAATTGAAGTAACAGGAAGCTACAATTATTTGGATGGCGAAAAATTAAATTCCAGCGATACCAAAGGCGGATTGTATCAAATGGGAATTACCGTTCCTTTAGCTAAAAATCTTCTGTATGATAAACGAAGAGCGGTTCTAGATCAGGCAAAATTTGCACAAAAAATGACCGAAGCCGAGCAAGCTGTACTTACTAATGATCTTCTTTTGGAAGCAGAAAATACATATTGGGAATGGGTACAGCATTATGAAATCTATCAGCTGAAATCTAAAATTGTTAACATTAATAAAGAACGGCTGAAACTGACAAAAAAAACCTTTGAATACGGAGAAAGACCAGCCATGGATACGGTTGAAGCCGTTTCACAACTCCAGAGTTTTGAACTTCAGCAGAGAGATGCTTATCTTAATTTTGTAAAAAGTACGCAGCAACTTCAGGTATTTTTATGGAAAGACGGACAGGAGTTATATGAAATTTCACAGCCCATTTTCCCATCAGATCATCTTTCAAATCATGTTGCCTATTCTGATTTTGAATTTCTTTTGCAGGAGTTTAAAAACAGGGAAACAACCAGTCATTTATCAATTTTATATTACAACCAGAAAAATAATATTCTGGAAAGTGAGCGCAAACTGAAATGGCAGAGTTTTCTTCCCAAACTGGATTTCACCTATAATTTTTTCAATAAAGAAAATTACCGTGCAGACTATCTTCCGCTTTTTGACAATAATTTTCAATATGGCTTAAAGCTTGAAATGCCTATATTCCAGAGAGAAGCAAGAGCGAATTATCAGATGGCCAAGATTAAAATCAATCAGAACCAATTGGATACTCAGCTAAAAATAAGAGAACTGGATACCAAAATTGAAACGTATAAAAATGAGCTGATGAATTATCATATTCAAATTAATCTTTCGGAAAGTAATCTCGTCAATTATCAAAGGCTTTTGTATGCAGAAGAAACAAAATACAGCAACGGAGAAAGTTCACTTTTCCTGATCAATTCAAGAGAAAATAAAGTGATTGATGCGCAAGAGAAATTTATTTCCATTAAAACTAAATTTTTAAAAAGCTTTAATAAACTGAAATGGATGAAAGAGAATTTCACTTTATAAAATATTTATTGAACCATTAAGAAGATTTAAGCAGTTAAGATGAATTAAGTTTAAATTAAACCGATTTTAATGAATTTTTACTTAAAGTGAAGCTCTTCTTAATTATCCTTAACTTCTTAATACAACTTAATGGTGAAAAAATTTCGCAGATTTAGCAAATTTCGCAGATAAAAAAAAACTGCATAATCTCCTAAATCTGCGAGAGATTTCAAAAACAAAAAGTTCAGGCAAAACCTGAACTTTTTTATATCTAACAATTAAACTTACTATTTACTCTTCTTCAGATAATTTCTCTGATTGTGAACCAATAAACGGAATTTTCGGAGCCAGAAAATAACCTGTTAAGCTCGCAAAAAGTATCGGAACAAAATAAGTGAAGCCCGTTAAAGTTCCCAAGATAATCGTTGTACTCATCGGCGTTCTGGTGACACACGCATTAATTGCCGCCATGCAACTTACAATCGCCAAAGTCGTATCAACGGTTGGAAATAAATTATGAATAATTAAACCTAAAGTCGTTCCCACAAAAAACAACGGAATGATAAAACCTCCTCTCCATCCAGAAGTTACGGTGATCGCAATGGCTAAAATTTTAAAAATCAAAATGATAATTAAAAAATTCAAGGCATAATTTCCGTTGATTAATTGGTTGATTTCGTTATGTCCAAAATATCTCGTCAATGGAAAATAGAATGCAATAATTCCTAAAATAATTCCGCCAACGCAAGTTTTGATGTAAATTGGAAATTTTCTGTATTCAAAAACTTTTTTAAAAAATTTTACAACAAAAATAAAGATCCAGCCGAATAAAGTTCCTACAATTCCAAAAAGCGAAGCATAAAGAAAATCGTAAACTCCAGTGTAATGATACGCCTTCAGATCCCAAGTCGCCCCGATTCCCAAATGGATAATCAAAGCAAACATCAGATAACTGAAACAGCTCGCCACCAACGCAGGAATAATCGCTTTATAATATTCTACCGCGTGTTTGTGGTGCAGAATTTCAAGAGAAAATAAACTTCCCCCAAGCGGAGCCCCGAAAAGCGCTGTAAACCCAGACGCCATTCCGGCAATACTTAAAGAACGTAATTCTTCTCCTTTCAATCTGAATAATTTTCCCAGATATGTTCCTGTAGAACCTGTGACCTGAACCAAAGGCGCTTCCGGACCTAAACTTCCTCCCGATGCCACACAAAAAAGTGACGATAAAATCATGGAAGGATTATTTTTAGGATCAAGTTTTCCTTTATTAAATCGGATATTGTTTACAATTAAGTGAATTTCGCCCGGGTCGCCGATGAAATGAATCACCAATCCCGCCAGCAATCCTGAAATTGCCATTGTTGGAATTACCATCCAACCTTGAAATTCGGCTAAAAATTCTGTAAAATGTTCTAGAACGATCCAGTATAATCCTGCGATAATTCCGCCAACTAAGCCTGTAATCGCCCACATAAAAAAAGTACGACTGAATACAAAAGGATTGAATCTTATGGGTTGATCCAAAAGATCAAATGTTTTGATGAGTCGTCGTCTTCGATTGATTTTCATTTTAATTTAATTTAAAATTACGATCATCATTTGTTTGTAATATTATAGTGTACTAGGATGTTTTTAAGCAAAAAATTTACTAGCAAAACTTTTGAGATGCTTCGACTTCGCTCAGCATGACATCTCTAATACTAATCCATAAATTTTAGCGTTGTCATTTTGAGCAAAGTCGAAGCATCTATTTTTAATTATTTATTTTAAATTTTATTTTTAACAAAATAAAGAATCAACATTCCCCAGCTTACAATCATCAACAAACCTCCAAGCGGAGTAATTGGCCCTAAAAATTTCAGGTTTGTACCTAAATAATCCTGCATGCTTAAACCATAAATACTGAAAGAAAACAGCATGGTTCCGAGAATCATTAACCATGAAATCCAATTTTCGGTTTTGGTTTCAAACTTCAAAATATATCCTACGATCAATAAAAAGAAGGCCGCATACATTTGGTATCTTACTCCTGTTTCAAAGCTTTCCAGCCTTTCAACCGACAAAATTTTCTTTAAAGCGTGCGCGCCGAACGCCCCTAAAATCACGGATAACATTCCGTATACGGCTCCAAAAACTAAAGTAATTGTTTTCATTTTATAACTCTTCTAATTCTAGTTTTAAATATTTTTTTGTTTTATCATCCTGCCAAGTTCCGATAATTTTATTGCCTTTCACGTCGGCCTCTATTAAAGCTCTGAAGATCCACATTCGCGTTTCTTCATTGTAATAATCACTTTCTATAAGCGAAAGATGATTGTCTTTCAGCTTCCCGTGCCATTCGATCAGTTTTTTATTTTTATTGTACCAGTATTTTACAGATAAAGAGCCGTCATCATAAATTTGATCGAACAGAACGGTAATTGGATATTTTCCGTCGATAGTTCCTTTATACAGTTTATTATCCAAGCTTGTTTTATCTATTTTTTCTGAACCCGACAACAAATTTTTCGCGTATGAACTCCAATATTTATCCAAATCTTTATAAGGAATATCCACTACATGATCTCCCAATTCATCCAGAGCTCTCATCGCGTGATTAGAACACCTTCCGGCAATAAACCTGATTTTATCTTTTCCAAAATAATATCTTATGCTTTCCAGTTTATAATCGGTATAGCATTCTTCATAAATCAAAATCTGATCCTTTACTTCTTCTGAAGGATTTTTATCAGATTTCAGCTGAACAAGAAAATCATTGATTTCTTTTTTGACATTTTTTTGAATTAAATTTTCAACCGTTTTTATTGAATTAGATTGAAATAAATCTTTAGCATTGATTAAATTTCCCGTTCTCAGATCAAAGTTTTTCCAAATAGAAAATCCTTCAGGATAAGCGCCAGAGGCTTCTCCATCAATCGCAATGCTCAAAATATTCTGTGGAGTTTCCATTTTTTCCCAATTGTAAAAATAAACATAGTTGGAATAGGAAG
>DKLU01000108.1:4164-7718 GCA_002455915.1 Chryseobacterium sp. UBA6632 | reverse complement strand
CGACCTTGCTTACCTTTCAATGAATCCGAAAGAGATTTCAATGGTCTGTTTGATTCAGATTTTACAGCTGAAGATTTTCTTGTATTATCGAATAATGAATCTACTGATTCTTGAAGCATACGCTTCTCGTTTCTCAAGATTACTTCAGGAGCTTTGATCTCCAATAATCTCTTCAAACGGTTGTTTCTGATAATTACTCTTCTGTAAAGGTCATTCAAATCGGAAGTAGCGAAACGTCCACCATCCAACGGAACCAATGGTCTTAGTTCTGGTGGGATAACTGGAAGTACACGCATAATCATCCACTCTGGTCTGTTGATCATTCTTGTATTAGCACCTCTCAATGCTTCTACAACGTTCAATCTTTTTAGAGCTTCAGTTCTTCTTTGTTTAGAACCTTCGTTGTGAGCTTTATGTCTCAAGTCGAAAGACAATGCATCAAGATCGATTCTTTTTAATAATTCCTCAACAGCTTCAGCACCCATTTTAGCGATGAATTTGTTTGGATCAGAATCGTCAAGATATTGGTTCTCGATAGGAAGAGTTTCCATGATATCTAGGTACTCTTCTTCAGTTAAAAACTCCATGTTTTCGAAATCAGAACCGTCTAATTTCTTAGCAATACCTTGTTGAATCACTACATATCTTTCGTAGTAGATGATCATATCTAATTTCTTAGAAGGAATTCCTAAAAGGTAACCGATTTTGTTCGGTAAAGAACGGAAATACCAGATGTGAGCGATAGGAACAACAAGGTTGATGTGCCCAATTCTCTCTCTTCTTACTTTTTTCTCCGTAACTTCTACACCACAACGGTCACAAACGATCCCTTTGTAACGAATTCTCTTGTATTTACCACAAGCACATTCGTAATCCTTTACAGGACCGAAGATCTTTTCACAGAACAAACCGTCTCTTTCAGGCTTATGCGTTCTGTAGTTAATAGTTTCCGGCTTAAGAACTTCCCCTCTTGAGTCTTGTAAAATAGACTCCGGTGAAGCTAAACCGATGGTTATTTTATTAAATCTACTTGATTTATTTTTATTTGACATAATTTTATTTTTGATTAAAAGATTAAAGATTGAAAGATGACTTTCGCTCTTATATCTCGGAGTTAATTAATACTTTAATTTTTATAATTAAATCTTAATTTACTCCTCCAATCTTACGTCTAATCCAAGACCTTGTAACTCGTGAAGTAATACGTTGAATGATTCTGGGATACCTGGTTCAGGCATAGATTCACCTTTAGCAATTGCTTCATAAGTTTTCGCTCTACCAATCACGTCATCCGACTTCACAGTCAAGATTTCTCTTAGGATATTCGATGCACCGAATGCTTCAAGTGCCCAAACCTCCATCTCTCCGAATCTCTGACCTCCGAACTGAGCTTTACCTCCTAACGGCTGTTGAGTAATCAATGAGTAAGGACCAATAGAACGTGCGTGCATTTTGTCATCAACCATGTGACCTAGTTTCAACATATAGATTACCCCTACTGTTGCAGCCTGAGTAAATCTTTCTCCGGTACCACCATCATAAAGGTGAGTGTGACCGAATTTAGGAACTCCTGCTTTTTCAGTATATTCAGTAATCTGATCTAAGCTAGCTCCGTCGAAGATAGGTGTAGCGAACTTCAATCCTAATTTCTGACCAGCCCATCCAAGAACTGTTTCATAGATCTGACCGATGTTCATACGAGAAGGTACCCCTAGTGGATTCAATACGATATCTACCGGTGTTCCGTCTTCAAGGAATGGCATATCTTCTTCACGAACGATTCTTGAAACGATACCTTTGTTACCGTGACGACCCGCCATTTTATCTCCTACGTTCAGTTTACGTTTCTTAGCGATGTAAACTTTAGCCAACTTCATGATACCTGCTGGTAATTCGTCTCCGATTGAAAGTGCAAACTTCTCACGGTTTTTAACCCCTTGAATATCGTTGAATTTGATTTTGTAGTTGTGAATTAATTGTTTGATCAATTCATTCTTGTCATTGTCAACCGTCCAGTCAGAACCGCTTACGTTAACATAATCTTCAACTGAAGTCAATAATTTGTGAGTGAATTTCACACCTTTGCTGATGATTTCTTCATCTAAGTCGTTGGTAACTCCCTGAGAAGTTTTACCGCTAACAAGAATATTTAATTTTTCAATTAAAGTATTTCTTAAATCATCAAACTTAGCCTTGTAAGTGTTTTCAATCTCTTCAAGTTTAAGTTTTTCTTCAGTTCTCTTCTTTTTATCTTTAATGTTTCTTGAGAACAATTTTTTGTTGATAACAACACCTCTTAATGAAGAGTCTGCTTTCAAGGAAGCATCCTTTACATCACCAGCTTTGTCACCGAAGATTGCTCTAAGAAGTTTTTCTTCAGGAGTCGGGTCAGATTCACCTTTTGGAGTAATTTTACCAATCATGATATCTCCAGGCTTCACTTCAGCACCGATTCTGATCATACCGTTCTCGTCAAGATCTTTAGTAGCCTCTTCAGAAACGTTAGGAATATCTGCTGTAAGCTCTTCCATACCTAATTTAGTATCACGAACTTCTAGAGAATACTCATCTACGTGGATTGAAGTAAACCAGTCTTCACGTACAACTTTTTCGTTGATTACGATCGCATCCTCGAAGTTGTAACCCTTCCAAGGCATGAACGCAACCACTAAGTTTCTACCAAGAGCCAATTCTCCTTTTTCTGTAGCATAACCGTCGCAAAGTACTTGTCCTTTTTCCACAATATCACCTACTCTTACGTTTGGTCTTAGGGTAATTGTTGTACTCTGGTTAGTTTTTCTGAACTTAGTTAATTTATATGTTTTAGTAGCAGACTCGAATTGTACTAAATCTTCGTCTTCGCTTCTTTCATATTTAATCACAATTCTGTCAGCATCTACATACTCTACAGTACCTGTACCTTCAGCATTGATCAAAATTCTTGAATCTCTCGCAACTTGTTGTTCCAGACCTGTACCTACGATTGGAGCTTGTGGCTTCAATAGAGGAACTGCCTGACGCATCATGTTCGATCCCATCAACGCACGGTTCGCATCATCATGCTCCAAGAAAGGAATCAATGAAGCTGAAATACCAGAAATCTGGTTTGGTGCAACGTCGATTAGGTTAACCTGAGATGGCTCAACTACAGGGTAGTCACCATCCAATCTTGCAATAATTCTGTCTGTTAAGAAATCACCATTATCACTCAATTCAACGTTTGCCTGAGCAATTACTTTGTCTTCTTCGTCCTCAGCATTTAAGTAGATAGGATCAGCTGATAAATCAATCTTACCTTCTTCTACTTTTCTGTACGGAGTTTCGATGAAACCTAGTCTGTTGATTTTTGCATAAATACCCAAAGATGAAATCAAACCGATATTTGGTCCTTCCGGAGTTTCAATCGGGCAAATTCTTCCGTAGTGAGTATGGTGAACGTCACGAACCTCGAAACCTGCTCTTTCTCTTGATAAACCACCAGGCCCTAGTGCAGAAAGTCTACGCTTGTGCGTGATTTCTGAAAGCGGGTTGGTTTGGTCCATAAACTGAGAAAG
>DKLU01000108.1:842-4060 GCA_002455915.1 Chryseobacterium sp. UBA6632 | reverse complement strand
CTTGAAAGACCTACACCGAATTGTCCTGCCAATTGCTCACCAACAGTTTTAATTCTTCTGTTTGATAAGTGATCGATATCATCAACCTCTGCTTTAGAGTTTACCAATTCGATCAAGTGTCTTACAATCGCAATGATATCTTCTTTTGTAAGAACCTCAGTTGTAGTCGGGATGTTAAGACCTAATTTTTTGTTTAGTCTGTAACGTCCGACTTCACCTAATGAATATCTTTGCTCAGAGAAGAATAATTTTTCGATAATTCCTCTTGCAGTTTCCTCATCTGGCGGATCTGCATTTCTCAACTGACGGTAGATGTACTCTACTGCTTCTTTCTCAGAGTTCGTAGGGTCTTTCTGTAATGTATTCTGGATGATAGAGAATTCATTACTGTTTTCTTTGTGAATCAAGATAGATTTCACACCAGCATCAAGAATAAGATCTAAATGTTCTTTTTCAAGAATCGTTTCTCTATCCAGGATGATCTCGTTTCTTTCGATAGAAACTACTTCACCTGTATCTTCGTCTACGAAATCCTCGAACCAAGTGTTCAATACTCTCGCAGCCAATGTTCTTCCTTCTACTTTTTTAAGGGCAGCTTTAGAAACTTTTACTTCTTCAGCAAGGTCGAAGATCTGAAGGATATCCTTATCAGATTCATACCCGATTGCTCTTAATAAAGTCGTTAATGGTAATTTTTTCTTACGATCGATATATGCGTACATTACGCTGTTGATATCTGTCGTAAATTCCATCCAAGATCCTTTGAAAGGGATAATTCTTGAATAATAAAGTTTAGTTCCGTTTGCGTGGTAAGTCTGTCCGAAGAATACCCCCGGAGATCTGTGTAACTGAGTTACGATAACACGCTCTGCTCCATTAATGATAAATGAACCAGACGGAGTCATGTAAGGAACAGGTCCTAAATATACATCCTGAACTACCGTTTGGAAATCCTCGTGCTCAGGGTCTGTACAATACAATTTAAGTCTAGCTTTTAGAGGCACTGAATACGTCAATCCTCTTTCCACACACTCATCGATTGAATAACGTGGAGAATCTACCAAATAATCTAAGAATTCCAATACGAATTGGTTTCTAGAATCGGTAATCGGGAAATTTTCCTGGAAAGTCTTATACAAACCTTCGTCTGTTCTGTCTTCCGGAAGGGTATCTAGCTGAAAAAACTCACTGAAAGACTCAATTTGGATATCCAAAAAGTCTGGAGTGATAATTTTTCCTTTCGCCGAAGAGAAGTTAACTCTCTGGTTTACCCTGGTTGTTGCTGGTGTTTTACTCATAAAACTTTTAAGAAAGGGTTAAAAAATATTTTGATTAAAAAAATATCAGAAATAATAAAACTGCGACGGAGAAACAACTAAAGACCTTATAATGTTTGGCGCTATTAAGAATAGCCTTTAATTTTTCTACTTGATTCACAGAATCTTATTCCTATATTGCAACACTGGTATATCTTTTCACAGCGTAATGCAAAATATTTTTATTACTTTTGAGGCAAGGATCGTGATAACGTCCGTATACAAGAAAGCCCTTTCATTCTGATGAAAGAGTTGATTTCTAATATTTTACAGGTTTATATACAATTTTTCGCGCCAAAAGAGGAGCAAAATTACAAAAATTTATTCATATTTACAATAGTTGAAGTAATAAAATCTTGACTTGCAGTTTCTTAATCATAACAAAGTCTTTATTGATCGGAGAAATACTATTTAATATTTTTTTTGAATATTAACTATTTTTGCTCTTTAAAAAATTTACCTTCAACAAATGAGAACACTTAAAGAAGTGTAACATATTTAAATTTAACACAAAGCACACTAAGTTTTATTGACTACTAACTACTTTTAGCTTTACAAAGCCGTTCCACTTATTAAAGACCACAGAGATTTTATCAATTCTCTTCTCTAATTCTAAAACTGATCAAAACCTCACAGGTTTTAAAAACCTTTGAGGTTTAAGTTTGATTACTATAAGAACTATTTCTGTTCTACAAAATTAAAAACAGCCCCTTTTTTCATCTTCAAAGCATAAAAAAACCTGAGTAAAAATACTCAGGTCTTATATTTTAGGTAAACCTAGAATTATTTCAATTCTACTTCAGCACCAGCTTCTTCTAATTGCTTCTTAAGAGCTTCAGCTTCGTCTTTAGAAACACCTTCTTTAATTGCAGAAGGAGCTCCGTCTACGATATCTTTAGCTTCTTTAAGACCAGCACCAGTTAAATCTTTTACTAATTTAACGATAGCTAATTTAGAAGCACCTGCAGACTTAAGAATTACGTCGAATTCAGTCTTTTCTTCAGCAGCTTCACCACCACCTGCAGCAACAACTACAGCAGCAGCAGCTGGCTCAATTCCGTACTCATCCTTAAGGATAGTTGCTAATTCGTTTACGTCTTTTACTGTTAAGTTTACTAGCGTTTCAGCTAAATTTTTTAAATCTGACATTGTTGTAATGTTTTTGTTGATTATTGATTATTTTTTGAGTGTAAATTATTCAGCAGCTGGAGCTTCTCCTTCAGCAGCTGGAGTTTCCGGAGTTTCAGTAGCAGGAGCTTCTTCTACTGCAGGTGCAGCTTCTTCAGCTTTAGCTTCTACTGTCTCAGGCTTGTTTTGAAGAGCAGAAACAACTCTCTGGATTGGAGACTGAAGTAATCCGATGATTTCACCGATCATTTCTTCTCTAGACTTGATGTTTGCCAACGCCTCTAGGTTATTGTCACCAATATAGAAAGTTTCCTGAACGAAAGCAGACTTTAATGCCGGCTTCTCATCTTTCTTTCTGAAATCTTTGATTAATTTAGCAGGAGCGTTTGCAGTCTCAGAAATCATAATCGCTGAATTTCCTTTGAAAGACTGGAACATCTCAGAGTAATCTACTCCTTCGATTTGCTCCATTGCTTTTTGTAAAAGTGTATTTTTTACAACTTTTACTTTGATATTTTGCTTGAAAGCTTGTCTTCTGAAGTCTGAAGCTTTGCCAGCATTCAATCCTTCTAGATCTGCAACATATACTACTTTAGCATCCTGAAGCAAGTCTTTGATCTCTTGTATCGCTACAACTTTTTGGTCTTTTGTCATTGTCTTAAGGATTTAATATTAGTTAACAGATTTAGTATCGATTGCAATTCCAGGGCTCATGGTAGAAGACAAATAGATAGACTTCACGTATGTCCCTTTAGCAGCAAGATCGGAAGAGCG
>DKLU01000108.1:0-733 GCA_002455915.1 Chryseobacterium sp. UBA6632 | reverse complement strand
GATTTAGTATCGATTGCAATACCAGGACTCATTGTAGAAGATAAATAGATAGACTTCACATAAGTACCTTTAGCAGCAGTTGGCTTCATTTTGATCAAAGTAGAGATCAATTCCTGAGCATTTTCCTTGATTTTAGCAGCATCGAAAGATACTTTACCAATACCAGCGTGGATAATACCGTATTTGTCTACTTTAAAGTCAATTTTACCAGCTTTTACTTCAGTTACTGCTTTACCAATTTCCATAGTTACAGTACCTGATTTAGGGTTTGGCATAAGACCTCTTGGTCCTAATACTCTACCTAATGGTCCTAATTTACCCATAACAGCCGGCATGGTAACGATAACGTCAACATCCGTCCAACCGTCTTTGATTTTTTGTAAATATTCGTCAAGACCTACATAGTCAGCACCAGCTTCTTTAGCTTCTGCTTCTTTATCTGGAGTTACTAAAGCCAAAACTTTAACATCTTTACCAGTTCCGTGAGGAAGAGATACAACACCTCTTACCATTTGGTTTGCTTTTCTAGGATCTACACCTAATCTTACAGCGATGTCTACAGAAGCATCAAACTTTGCAGTGTTTACTTCTTTTACAAGAGCTGAACCTTCTTCAAGGTTATAGATTCTTCCTTTTTCTACTTTGCTTAAAGCTTCCTTTTGCTTTTTAGTTAATTTTGCCATTTCTTCTTTAAGTATTAAGCGTTAAAAGTTGGTTTAGTTCCTGTAGATCG
>DKLU01000389.1 GCA_002455915.1 Chryseobacterium sp. UBA6632 | reverse complement strand
CTTGTTGATTCTTCTTTGCTCACCTAAATATACCTTCCTTTTACATTAAAACTTTGCGTCAAAAAAATAGTTTTAGACAAAATTCTTCTCAATCTACAAAAATAGTTTCAAACCCATCAGAACTCCAGATGCTCGCACAAAAGAATTAACAAAACCAAAAATACTTTAATCGTAATAACTTAGCTTTAAAGGACAAACTATAAGACTCATACCCCAAAGAAGAAGTCCAAGACCCGAATCCCGATCTTCATTAGTACGAATTTCCCGTTGCGTAGCCCGTGGATGAGGTTATTATACATCCTTTTCGAAGCTTTTTACTGCTCTGTCGGAGTTTTTAATAGCGACGGTGAGGTTATTCAACCCCTCTTTCGCGGTTTTAGGTATCTATTAAATTCACGTTGAGATGCTTTCAGCATGACAAACTAAATCTAAAATAAGCATATATCCTTAGCTGAGTGAAACGCCTTTGTGAACGAAAAATCAACAGGATAATTAACAAAAAACTTCGTACCCTTTGCGTTTAAAACAAAAAAATCAACAACGAAAAGAGAAAAATAAAGTCTCAAACTTTAACCAAACAATAAAATTTAGCCGAAAGAAAATAAAAACCACCGAATATTCAATGGTTTTTATATTTTTGTGTATCTAATATTTATTTGAAATGTCTGAAATTGAGAATCAACAAACTCAACACATAAAGAATAATCCAAAAATCATGAAGGCATGGGCGGTTTACGACTGGGCCAACTCCGTGTATTCTTTGGTTATTACTTCTACTATTTTCCCGATTTACTATTCCATTCTTACCACAGCGTACGAGAAAAAAGAGTATGTGGAAGAAACAAAATCCTGGATTGATGTTCCGGTAAGACACCTGATTAAGATCTTCGGAAAAGAATACCAGCCGGATGCGGTGTACGGATATTCATTAACCATTTCGTTCTTCATCGTGGTTTTATTATCGCCGTTTTTATCTTCCTTGGCAGATACCATCGGAAATAAAAAATCATTCTTACAGTTCTTCTGTTATTTAGGAGCAACATCATGTATGGGATTGGCGATGTTTACAGGAATGCACAACGTTTTCTTAGGCTTATTATTCAGCATTACGGCGAGCGTCGGATTCTGGGGAAGTTTGGTGTTTTACAACTCTTTCTTACCAGATATTGCCACACGAGATAAGCAGGATGCGCTTTCTGCAAAAGGATATGTTTACGGATATATCGGTTCTGTAGTGTTGGTGGTGATCTGTTTATTATTGATTCAGGTTTTCGCAAAAGGTGCGGCTCAACAGTTGTTGTTTACGAGAATAAGTTTCCTTTTAACAGGAGCTTGGTGGTTCGGATTTTCACAATATACGTTCAAACACCTTCCTCAATTTGGTGATGTGAAAGAAAAATTACCAAAAGATTTAGTATTATTAAACTATAAAAACATCTTCAAAAAGCACGAAGAACAAGGCGGATTTTTTGAAGTGTTGAAAGATAATTTAAGCTTCTATAAAGATATCGCGAAAGAAAGTTTTCACGAACTTTTCAGAGCGGGAAATTTATTGTTTAAAGATAGAAATCTGAAGTTTTTCCTTTCGAGTTTCTTCTTTTACAGTGTGGGAATGCAGACTATTTTCCTGATGGCAACGTTATTCGGAAAAAGTGAGATCAATTTGGCTCAAGACAAATTAATTGGGACGCTTTTGGTGATTCAGATTGAAGCGATCATCGGAGCAGTTATTTTCTCAAGACTTTCAAGAAAAATAGGAAATAAAAATGTAATCTCCATCGCGATTGTTTTATGGATTGTTGCATGTTTATGGGCTTATTTCCTTAATAAAGAAAATCCAACAGTCGAATATCAATTCTACGGTGTGGCTGCGGTTGTCGGATTGGTAATGGGCGGGCTTCAAGCCATGTCGAGATCTACTTATTCCAAGCTTCTTCCAGAAAATTCTATGGAAAATACAACGTTTTTCAGTTTCTATGATGTGCTGGAAAAAATTGCCATTATTGTAGGAACATTCATTTTCGCAACATTAATCGAACATTTCAATAATATGCGTTATGCCGCATTATCGATGACGATTTTCTTTGCAGTGGGGCTGGTTCTCATCCGATTTTTGAAAGTCAAAATGTTAAAAGACAGAGATACTTTATAAATTAGAAGGCGTTAAGAAATTAACGTCTTTTTTATTTTCTGATTTTAAGGGGATTTTAGGTAGTATTTAAATAAATTCAATAAAAATAGTAATGATTGCTAGAGTGACTTACAAAAAAGAACGAAAATCATATTGTTTTGTCACAATTTGTTGATTTTTTTTGTTCTTTTGTAGATTGAAAATTTTAAATATGATAAAGAAAATTCTACTACTCTGTATCCTGCAATGTTCATTGTTAGGATTTGCTCAACATTTGCGGCCTGTTGCCCAAAAAATTTCAGAATATCATAATCAGAATAAAACTTTTGCTCAATATGATTTGTTTGAAGTAAATAATGATGCTCAAAAGCTTGCTGAATTTAAAAGATCGGCTACAGATATTACAGTAATTAACTTAAAGTCTAAAGAATTAAAAAAACTGGTGTATGAAAAGCCAGATTTTTTGGAAGTATCTTTCCCTTTTGACGGAAAACAAATTACGGTTGAACTTTACAAAAATCAGATTTTCACAAACGAGTTTAAAGTGAAAACGAGCAAAGGGGAGACTGTAAATTATACTCCGGGAGTATATTACCAAGGAATTGTGAAAGGAGATGACAGTTCGATCGTTGCATTCAGTTTCTTTAATGATGATATTGTGGGAGTAGCTTCTACATTAGAATTAGGAAATATTGTATTGGGAAAAGCCAAAAATTCTGAGGATTTTGTAAGTTATTCAGACTCGAAATTAACAGGATTAAATCCATTCGTTTGTGGTGTTGATGAAATGAAGGAAAATCAAAAACAGAAGATATCTTTCGATCCTAACAGCAACGCTGCTAAAAAAGCAGCCACCCAAAATTGTGTGAGAATTTATTACGAAGTTTGTTATAAACCTTATACCAATAATGGTTCGGATATTACAACAACTACAAACTGGCTAACGGCAATTCATAATAATATTGCAACGCTGTATAATAATGATGAAGTAAGAGTTGCGCTTAATGAGATTTTTATCTGGACAGCTCAGGATCCTTATACAAGTACGCCGAGTGCTAATCTTAATAGTTTTAGACAAAACAGACAAACATTCAACGGAGATTTAGCTCACCTGATCAATGCTCCGGCAACAACAAGTATTGCGTATTTAAATTCTCTGTGCTCAACTTTCAAACATGCGTATTCAGGAATTTCTCAAACGTATAATAATGTTCCGGTATATTCTTGGACGATTCAGGCAATGACGCACGAAATGGGACACAGTTTAGGTTCTCCTCATACCCACGCGTGTGCCTGGAACGGAAATAATACAGCCATTGATGGTTGTGGCGCTCAGGCAGGATACAGCGAAGGTTGTACAGGGCCGATTCCTTCGAGTACTGTAAAAGGATCTATCATGAGCTATTGCCATTTGATTTCCGGTGTCGGAATTAGTTTTGCCAACGGTTTTGGTCCTCAGCCAGCTGCTTTAATCAGAAGTACAGTAGATTCTAAGCCTTGTTTAGGAATGAATTGTATTACAGCTTGTAATGAAACCATTACAGAAATGAATGTTTCTAACATTACACAAAATTCTGCAAATGCAGCTTTTACAGATGCTACTTCAATATCTTGGAAGTATAAATTAGCGAAAATGGATGGCA
>DKLU01000391.1 GCA_002455915.1 Chryseobacterium sp. UBA6632 | reverse complement strand
TTTGGTCCAACTGTCAAAGCTGTGTTAGAAGGCAGCGTCCAAGGAGTTGTCGTCCATGCCAAGAAATGTACGTCTCCAAAACCTTGTAAAAATGAAGGTAGTGTTTCCGGTAATGTTTTAAACTGAGCAACATCGGTTGTGTCAGAAACATCACGGTAAGCTCCCGGCTGGTTTACTTCGTGAGAAGAAAGTCCGGTTCCTGCTTTTGGAGAATAAGGCTGGATCGTATACCCTTTGTACAATAATCCTTTATCATACAATTGCTTCAACAACCACCAAACCGTTTCCATGTATTTTGATTTATACGTGATATACGGATCATCAAGATCAACCCAGTAACCGATTTTCTCGGTAAGGTTGTTCCAAACGTCTGTATAACGCATTACCGCTTCACGACATGCTTTGTTGTAATCTTCAATTGAAATTTTTTTGCCAATATCTTCTTTAGTGATTCCTAATTCCTTTTCCACGCCAAGCTCTACCGGAAGTCCGTGTGTATCCCAACCCGCTTTACGGAAAACCTGCTTTCCGTTCTGGGTCTGATAACGACAGAAAATATCCTTCAACGCTCTGGCCATTACGTGGTGAATTCCGGGCATACCGTTTGCTGAAGGCGGACCTTCATAAAAGACAAACTCAGGTTGCCCCTCACGAATCTCAACACTCTTATTGAAAGTTTTGTTCTGTTTCCAGAATTCCGCTACATTCTCTGCTACGTCAATAAGATTGAGGTTTTTGTATTCTTTAAATTGGCTCATTGTAATATATCAATATCGATGATTAATTAAGTTGGCAAATTTACTAAAATTTGTCGGTTTATAATATATGTTTTATTTTGATATTTCCTATTAAAAAGTTCTGTTTCAGAAATATAAATGCTGAGATGAATTATTTGTGAATTGTAAATTGTGAAATGTGAGTTTTTAACCTGAATTTTAAACACAAATAGCACTATTGTTTTCGCAAATATCATACTTTTTGGTAAAGTAACGCATCAATAGGAGCGGGCTTTAGCCCGCTTTCAAGATGACGGTTTTGAATTTGGTTTTAACCAAAACTTAAAATATTCTCCTGCAGATTTGAACAAATTACGCAGATTTTAACGCAAAGATTTTATTTAGAGATGTATTTCCTAAGTGAGCAAAGAATTAATCAACAGGTTGATTGGATGAAGTTATATTTTCCTGTTATTTGAACACAAAGTCCACTAAGTTTTTTATAATAAACCTTTTTTAAGTTTCACAAAGCCGTTCTACTTATATAAGTTCTCAAAGTTTCTAAATAAAGATCAATAGTCTCATTCGGGAATTCGTGGCAATTAAGGATTTCTTTGTATTATATCAAAAAATATCCATCATCATCTGTGAAAATCTGTGAAATCCGTGGGATGTAGAACAAAAATTTCGTAATTTTAAAATAACACATAAAACCATTTGTTTGAAAATCTTTCTCCGATTGATCGTTCTTGTTTCTTTTATCATTACTATTACAGCATTTGCTCAAAGTAATTATCCTCAAGGCTATTTCAGAAATCCTTTAAATATTCCCATTAATTTAGCTGCCAATTTCGGGGCAGTCCGTTCCAATCATTTTCACATGGGATTGGATATCCGAACCAATAGTCAGGAAAATTTACCAGTTGTCGCCGCAGCGAATGGTTATGTAAGTCGTATAAAAGTAGAACATTATGGTTTCGGGAATGCTGTTTACGTAACTCATCCAAATGGTTATACAACAGTTTATGCTCATTTAAATAAATATTTCGCTCAACTCGATGAATATGTAAAAGAGCAACAATACAAAGACGAGAAATGGGAACAGGATATTTCTTTTTCACCTAATCAGTTTCCTGTGACGAAAGGACAATTGATTGCTTTAAGTGGAAATACAGGAGGTTCAGCAGGACCGCATTTACATTTTGAAATCAGAGATACAAAAACGGAAGAATGTATCAATCCTTTGCTTTTCGGATTTAATATTCCTGATGGAATTGCTCCGATTATTAGTGGATTGTATTGGTATGACCGTCGTTTCAGCACATACGAACCCGGAGCGAATGGAATTGCTGTGAAAAAAACAGGAAATATTTATACTTCAAACGTAATTCAGGTGAATTCTCCTCAGATAAGTTTTGGTATAAAAGCTGTCGACAAAGCCAATCAAGGTTTTAACTTAGGAATTTACGATGCCGAATTATTAATAGATGGAAAATCAGTTTACAGTTTTAAAATTGATAGAATTCATTACAATGATACACGTTACATCAACGGTTGTGTAGATTTTACAAAATTTATTCGTGACAAAATGAGCATTCAACATTTATCAAACTTACCGGGAATGAAATTGCCGAATTATAGTTCGGGTTCGGATGGAATTATCAATCTTCAAGATAACGAAATTCATAATATTGAAATTATTTTAAAAGATGTCAATGGAAATACAAGTCGATTGACGACAAAAATTCAGCTGAGTAATTCTTCTGAGAAAATTTCATCAAGCAATAAAACGGTTTCTCCAAACGAATCAAAAACAATTAGAACGGAAAATGCAGAAATTAATTTAAGCAAAAATGCGGTTTACGATGCTGTGAATTTTAATATGTCTGAAAAACCAGATGCAGAGACGGTTTCAAATTCTATTGTTTTAAATAGTCCTTACATTCCGATTCATGATTTTTATAGTGTAAAAATTAAATCTAACAGAAAGTTATCTAGCGAAGAAAAAGATAAAACGGTTTTAGAACTTAATTATGGAAGCGATAAAAATATCATCAAAGCAAAATGGAATGGAGATTGGGCGGAAGGACAATTCAACAGACTTGGAACGGCAAGATTATTAATAGATAATTCTTTGCCTGCAGTTTCTCCAAGCTGGAAAGAAGGCGCAATGATAACTATAAATTCATTACGATTAAAAGGAACAACCAAAATAGGTGATATCGAATCTTTCCGAGCAGAATTGAACGGAAAATGGCTTCGTTTTGCAAGAGTAAAAGATGATTTTGTCTATATTTTTGATGAAAAATGCCCGAAAGGTTCTGGTTCTCATACATTAAAAGTGACAACAATTAATACAGCAGGAAATATCAATACGCAGACTTTTACTTTTCAACGATAAACTGTCTTGCCACGAATTCACGAATAAGCACAAAATTAAAATGCAAACATCCATAAAAATTAGTGAATTCGTGGCAAAATAAATCAGCGTAATCTGCAAAATCAGCGAGAATAAAAAATAAACTAATAAATTTGTCTTCTAAAAATAAAAACCATTGGAATTTTATCCATCAATCGAAAAATCAGATCATCACGAAATAAAAAAGTTTCAGGAGCAAAAACTTCAGGAATTATTGACTTATCTTGAAACTCATTCACCCTTTTATCAAAGATTATTCAAAGAAAATAATATCAATATTTCGGATATTCAGACGTTGGAAGATTTGCAGAAAATCCCGACAACGACGAAAAATGATATTCAACAGAATAACGATGATTTCTTCTGTATCACGCCCGATAAAATTGTGGATTACAGCACGACTTCAGGAACGTTAGGTGATCCTGTAACTTTTGGATTGTCCGACAACGACCTTGAAAGATTGGCTTACAACGAAGCAATTTCTTTCGCTTGCGCAGGAATCCAAAAAGGTGATGTGGTGCAAATGATTACGACGATTGATAAAAGATTCATGGCCGGACTTGCTTATTTTTTAGGATTAAGAAAAATGGGAGCAAGCGTTGTGAGAATGGGACCGGGAATTCCCGAATTGCAATGGGATTCGATTTTTAGATATAAACCAAAATATTTAATTACCGTTCCGTCATTTTTATTAAAAATGATCGACTATGCCGGAAAACACGGAATTGATTATAAAAATTCCAGTGTTTACGGAGCGGTTTGTATCGGAGAAAGCATCAAAAATCAGGATTTTACGGATAATATTTTATCTCAAAAAATTAAAGAAAAGTGGGATATTAAATTATTCTCAACCTATGCTTCCACAGAAATGAGCACGGCTTTCACCGAATGTGAAGAGCAAATCGGTGGGCATCAACATCCGGAATTAATTATTACCGAAATTCTTGACGACGAAGGAAATCTCGTTAAAGAAGGCGAAAGCGGAGAATTAACGATCACAACTTTAGGTGTTGAAGCGATTCCTTTATTGAGATTCAAAACGGGAGATATTGTAAAAGCACATTACGAGCCTTGTAAATGTGGACGAAATACGATGAGGTTGGGTCCTGTTGTCGGGCGAAAACAGCAGATGATAAAATATAAAGGAACGACATTGTATCCACCTGCGATGAACGATATTTTGAATGACTTTAATAATATTTTGTGCTATCAGATCGTTATTCAGTCGAATGAAATCGGGTTGGATGAAATTATCATTAAAATAAGTACAAACAGTGATTCTGAAAACTTTGTGAATGAAGTGAGAGATCATTTCCGTGCAAAACTGAGGGTAAGTCCGAAAATTGAAATCATTGAATTTGATATTTTGTCTAAAGCAGTTTTTAACCCAAACAGCAGAAAACCGATTACATTTACAGATTTAAGATAATTCTATATTTATAAGTTTCAAAATAAAATAAAAACGGTCTGAAAATCTCAGACCGTTTTTTTATGATTGCTTTTGTTCTTGCTTTTCAGTTTTAATGAATTCCGCAAGATTTTTTATCGCAGTGTCGTGTATTCTTACGAATGTATTTTTTTTGTTCCAGACATATCCCGCCAAAACCGCACAGATTTTTCTTTTAACATCAGGATTTTCCGGTTGGTGGAAAAATAATTCCTGAAGATTTCCAGTGTACCATTCTTTCACGTAGGTTGTGAAAACATCAACACCATATAAAATATAATCTGCAAATTCTGTTTGCCAGTCGACTTTTTCACCGTTCAATTGTCTTAAAGCTAATTTTGCTGCCGTCATTCCGCCTTCGGTTGCAAATGCCATTCCTGAAGAGAAAACAGGATCCAAGAATTCAGATGCATTTCCTGTCAAAGCAAATCCGTCTCCGTATAATTTTTTTACAGAGCAAGAATAATCTTTCAAATGTTTAGGTTCAAAAAGGAAGTCCACGTTTCCAAAACGCTTAACATAATAATCAGAGAGAGAAATAGCTTTTCTCAAAGCTTCAGCAGTATCTCCGTTTTCAGAAAGCTTATCAATATATTCAGTCGGACCAACAATTCCAACGCTCGTATTTCCGTTCGAGAAAGGAATTACCCAAAGCCAAACTTCAGTTTCAATAATATCAAAAGAAATCAAAGTTCCTTCCGTCCCTTCTTCTCTGTTAATGTCTTCTACATGAGAGAAAATCGCAGAGTGAGGAGACAATTTTGAAGGTTTTTCTAAATCTAAAAGTCTCGGTAAAACTCTTCCGTAACCGCTGGAATCAATCACAAATTTGGCGTGAATTTCTTTCGTTTCACCCTCTTTATTTTTTACCGTTGTGATAGAATCTGTTCCGTTGAATTCAATACCGATCACTTCAGTTTCAAATTCAAGATCGATTCCTTTTTTGATAACTTCCTGAGCTAAAACGTTGTCAAAATCAGCTCTCGGAACCTGCCACGTCCAGTCCCAGCCTTCACCGAATTTATTACTAAAATCAAAAATGCAGACCTGATCTCCTCGAAGAAAACGAGCTCCCAATTTCTTTTCAAAGCCCATTTTATCCAAAGCAGGAAATAGTCCGGCCTCGTCAAAATGATCCATTACTCTCGGGATTAAGCTTTCGCCCACAACCAATCTTGGAAATTTTGTCTTTTCTACAACTTTTACGTTAACGTTGTTCTTCTTTAAGTATGAAGAAGATACGCATCCGGAGGGTCCAGCACCGATTACGAGAACGTCAACAAATTCTTTGCTCATCTTTGA
>DKLU01000390.1 GCA_002455915.1 Chryseobacterium sp. UBA6632 | reverse complement strand
CTTGATATTGATGAGGAAAATAAGGGACTGTATGAGCATCTTAATATCACGGTTGATAAAAGTCAGGAGCCTTTAAGAATTGATAAATTTTTATTGATATTCAGACAAAATTCTTCACGAAATAAAATTTCACAAACCTGCAGAGCCGGAAATGTTGTGGTAAACGGAATTCCGGTAAAACAGAATTACCGCGTAAAGCCGGGAGATCAGATTTCGGTATTATTGGCGCATCCTCCGAGAGAAAATGTTATCATTCCTCAGAATATTCCTATTAATATTGTATACGAAGATGATGATTTAATCGTTGTAGATAAAGAACCGGGAATGGTAGTTCATCCGGGATTTGGAAACTGGGAAGGTACGTTGGTAAATGCACTGGCTTATCATTTCGAACAAAACGGTGCAAAATCTGATTTGGATAGAGTAGGATTGGTTCACAGAATTGATAAAGATACTTCAGGATTATTGGTGATTGCCAAGAATGAATATGCTTTAAGCTTTCTGGCAAAACAATTTTTCGACAGAAAAACGAGAAGATTATATTGGGCTTTTGTTTGGGGAAATGTGCAGGATGAGGAAGGTACCATTAGAGGGCATATCGGGCGCCATCCGAAAAATAGAATGCAGATGCATACCTATGAAGACGGAAGCCAGGGAAAACATGCTGTAACGCATTACAAAGTTTTAGAAAGATTTAAATATATGACTTGGGTGGAGTGTAAATTGGAAACAGGAAGAACACATCAAATTCGAGCTCACTTTAAACACATCGGTCATACACTATTTAATGATGAAAGATATGAAGGCCATACACCTCTCCGTGGAGTGAATCTTCCTAAGTATAAGCAGTTTATAAAAAATGTATTCGAAATTCTGCCGCGACATGCCTTGCATGCACATACTTTAGGATTTATTCATCCAACTACCAAAAAGGAATTGTATTTTGAGAGCCCAATGCCGAAAGATATGGCGGATGCTGTAAAAAAATGGAGAAATTATTTAGAAAACTAAAAATATATTGAGAATTTTTTTATATTTGTTGAATTGAAATCAAGATTTGTTATGAGAAAACTATATGCTATAGTGTGTTTGGCTCTTTTGTCAAATGCATACAAAGCACAAGAAACATTACCATATTATCAGCAATATCTTCTGGATGGTGAGTTCCTGTTCAACCCTGCACAATACGGTAAAACAGATAATGTTCAGCTCAACCTCAATTATCAAAAACAATTTATAGAATTTAGTGAGTCTCCAAACGTACAATCTATCGGGCTTAATGCCAATATTTTCGATAGAGTAGGTGCTGGTATTTCGATATTCAGAGATGCGGGAGGGCCTATTTCTGCTGGTGGTATTACAGCTGGTGCTTCATATTTTATTCCTCTTAGTAGTGAAGGAGACAGAAAAGATCAGTTCTCTTTCGGTACAAGTGTGAGTCTTTATAACATGAATATTGATTATACAAAACTTAATACAAATGATGCTTACGATCCTTTGTTGCAAGGTAATGAGCAGAATATATTTATGGCCTATGCCAACTTCGGTTTAGCAGCAACTTACCACAATATCTTTGCAAACGTTTCGGTTAACGATATCGCTTTAACAAATGACGAATCTATCGTAAACGGTCGTGAGCCTTCTCCAATTAAGTTTTTCTTAAACTTAGGATATGATTGGCATGTAGGAGATAATATGTATTTTACTCCTTCAGCATTAATCAACTTGAATACGAACTCTACAAGAACAATGGATTTAAACCTAATGGCAACGTTCTTTAATGATATCAACTCTTTCTCAGCAGGATTTAGCTACAGATCTGTTCAGAACAGATTTGATAGCCAGCAGTTACAGATTGCTCCGGTTGTGAAAGTAAGATTCAACAAATTTATGGTTGGAGCTACGTATAACATCGGAATGTCTGATATTCAGGAATATGGAGGTAACTCTTTCATGATTGGCCTTGGATATAACTTCGATAACTTCATTAATCGTAGAGGATATAGATATTAATCAATTTAATTTAAATAAATTTGAGCTCTGATTTTTTCAGGGCTTTTTTTATGATTTATATTCACATTCCGTTCTGTAAACAAAAGTGCAGCTATTGTAATTTTCACTTTTCAACATCTTTAAATTTTAAAGATGAAATGTTGGCTGCCATGAAGAAGGAAATTTTTCTTCGAAAAGATGAATTACAGAACAAAAATTTACAGTCGCTTTACTTTGGTGGCGGAACTCCTTCCATACTTTCTTCGGATGAAATCAATTCTTTGATTGATGAAGTTTTGAAATATTTCAGTTTTAATAATGATATTGAAATTACGCTCGAAGCCAATCCGGATGATTTAGATAAAACCTTTTTAAAAGGATTGTCCAATTCACCAATAAATCGACTTTCTATCGGAACTCAAAGTTTTTTTGAAGAAGATTTAAAGTTGATGAATCGCGCGCACACTGCTTCAGAAGCAGAAGGTTCTATTAAAAGAGCGCAGGATTTTGGTTTTGAAAACTTGAGTATTGATCTTATTTACGGTTCGCCAACTTCCAATCTGG
>DKLU01000393.1 GCA_002455915.1 Chryseobacterium sp. UBA6632 | reverse complement strand
TTTTAAGTCTGCTCTTGCCGCATAAATAGCTGCTGTAAAGCCAGAAGGCCCAGATCCAACGATCACACAATCTAAAATGTTTTGCTCCATAATTTGCTTTTCAAAAGATTTAAAAATTTACGTCCGCTAAGTTCGTAATTTTTAATATTTATTTAAACTTATTTTAATGATAGTTGTCAATATCTAATATGTTGAATTTCGATTGTGGTTAATAGTTTTTAGTTGATGGTTGATAGTTCTGAGTGATGCTATAATACAATCAACTGACAACGAACAACAATCAACAAAACTATACTTTCATCTTAATCTTATCGACATTGATGATTTTGTAAACCAATTCCTTAATTAGTTCCGCTTCGCTCATGTTGACAGCGCCCAATCCTTTTCCTTTCATATCGAATTCTCTTAAAATCGAAATAACTCTTGTGGCATGTTTTAAAGGATATAATCTTGCGGATTCTGCGTAATCTTTAAGAAAGTAAGGATGAACACCCATTTGAGAGGCAATAGTCTGCTGTGGTTGTCCCGTCATCGTATGATAGATAATGACATTGGAAAAATAATTATACAGACTCGCCAACATCATCACAAAAGGATTGTTTTTAGGATTTTTGCCCATAAAATGAGCAATTTTAAATGCTGCGTTGGCATTTTTTGTTCCTAAAGCTTTCTGTAATTCGAAAACGTTGTATTCTTTGCTGATGCCAATGTGGTCTTCGATGATTTTTCCGTCAAGAACCTCACCCGGTTTCAGGATGATTTTTAGTTTGTTCAATTCATTCGCGATTCTTGACAGGTCGTTTCCAAGATATTCTGCCAATAAATGAGAAATATTGGGAGCCGTTCTTATCCCAAGTGAAATACATTCGTCTGAAATCCATTTTGGAAGATTATTTTCCTTTATCGATTCACTTAAAAATAAGGCATTGATTTTATCTAAAGATTTCGTAACCTTTTTTCGGCTGTCTAATTTCTTGTGTTTGTGCGCGAAAACCAAAACCGTCGATGGAACAGGATTTTCAACATACTTTTCCAAGGCTTTAGTTTCGGGTTCATTTAGCTTTAAATCCTGTGCTTCTTTTACAATGATTACCTGCTTATCGCCCATCATCGGAAACTGTCGCGCCAACGAAAGAATTTCCTGATAAGTGGTATCTTTTCCATAAACCACTGTTTGGTTAAAAGCTTTTTCGTCTTCGGTTAAAAAGTCGTGTTCAAGGGCTTTTACAGCAAGATCTATAAAGTAAGGTTCTTCTCCGTGGAAAAAATAAATAGGTAAAACTTCTTTATTTTTAATATTTTTGAGGATTAAATCTAATTCTTTCATCTTATAAATGGAACTTCCAAAACTGAATTTTCAGGAAACTTTTGATTTTAAATTCAAGAAAGACAAAGATAAGTTTTTTATTTATGATTTGGTTCGTAAAACTTACCTTTTGCTCACTCCTGAAGAATGGGTGCGCCAACATTGGATTCACTATTATCTGACCGTAAAATCCTATTCAACTTCTGCTTTAATTACCGAAAAAAAGATTGTTTTAAACGGTTTAACAAAGAGAATAGACCTCTTAATAACAGAAAAAACAGAACCTATTATTTTGATTGAATGCAAAGCTCCACAAATTAAATTGACAGAAAAAACATTTGAGCAAACTGCAAGATATAATTCTATCATCGGAGCAAAAGAAATTATTTTAACGAATGGTTTGCAGCATATTAATGCATATTATGAAAATGAACAATATCAATTTTACAAACCTAGTTAAGGATAAGGATAAGGATAAGGATAAGGATAAGGATAAGGATAAGGTTGAGATTAAAATTGACTTTAAAAATTAAATAATGGTCTATTCATCCTTTTTCTGAGTTATTTTAGTAATTTAGATGAAGGATTTTTAATTATTACGGTTTCTAACATGCTTTTGTCATTCTTGAAGAATCTAAACAACGCTATTGAAAGATTCGAACTTTAGTTATCTAAGCGATGTCAAACAGAGTATTGAATTCGTGTAAAACAGTGGATATCCGACAAAATACCTAGCCCCGATTGAAGCGACATGCTTTTGGATTGCGGTCGGAGCGAAGCGGAGACCGTAACCCAAAAGATACAGCGGAAAGCGGGATAAAGCTTCAAAGAAAAAAATTAATTTAAAATTATGATACGTTCAATATTATTCGCGGCATTTTTAATGAGTTCAGGAACTATTTTTAGTCAAAATCTTAAAACGGTTTCTTATCAGGATGGTTCGCAAAAACTAAATGGTTTGGTGACTTCAAATGCAGGAAAAAAACTTCCCGGAGTTTTGATTTTACCCGCCTGGAAAGGAATTGATGACGAAGCCAAAAATGCGGCCATCGAACTGGAAAAACAAGGTTATGTTGCTTTTGTTGCAGATATTTATGGGGAGGGAAATATTCCAACCAATATGGATACTGCTGCAAAAAACTCCGGATATTTCAAAAAAAACTATGATTTGTACCAAAAGAGAATTTCTTTGGCGCTGGATCAGTTGAAGAAAAACGGAGCGGTAGCAGATAAAATTGCTGTCATTGGTTATTGTTTTGGAGGAACCGGTGCATTGGAATCTGCGCGTGGAAGCCTTCCTGTGGTGGGTGTTGTTTCAATTCACGGAAGTATCGGGAAAGATCAGACGAGAGTAAACGGACCAATTTCTACAAAGATTTTGGTTGAAAATCCAGCAGACGACAAAAGTGTAAGCCCTGAAGACTACAATAATTTGATCAAGGAGATGAACGATGGAAATGCAGACTGGCAAATCATTACGTATGCTCACTCCAAACATACTTTTACCGATCCGAAATCACCGGATTATAATGCTGTGATGGCAAAAAGAGCCTGGAATCACACGCTAATGTTTTTGAAGGAGATTTTGAAATAATGGAATTTATTAAAAAGTCAGCATTTTTTAATGCTGGCTTTTTATTCGCTAAGTTTCAAAATTAGAAGTGAAAACTAAAAATATTAATTTTAAAAAGTATTTTTAATAAATTTCCAAACATATATAGCATTTTCTTTTTTCTTTTGAGTTTGCCAAATATATCTAATTCTCTACATAGTAAATGTTTATGTTTCTGGTTTTCAGTTTTTTATTTAAAAGTTAATATTGAGTAACTTATTACAATAATAACTACAAAAACCATTAGTTTTTATTTTTTGATCTGTTCTATAGGATTTTGAAAAGGGGTGTATTTTTTTAACAAAATCGACGAAGTTTTTTGCAAATCTATCAACTGCAATCTAGGTTCAGTAGTCGTTTTTTATTTTGAACGTAACTATGAGTCTTGTCTAGTTCTACAAGAGTTTCTGATGTTGGTGAGGAAACGGATTTTCTTTTTTTATAAAATTCTGATTGACATTCATTATGTTTTATAAAGCTAATTCACAAGATATATCCCAATTTAACAATTTGTGATAGCCCATCTGATTAATTTACGTTAAGCGTCTATCTAAGGTTTAAAACCGTTTTCTTTCAATATTTAGAGATAATGAATTAATTGGTAATATGGATGTAAGAAAAAAATAATTATTTTTTTTTCATTTTTTTTAACAAAATAATTATACATTTGCACAAATACCTAACACATATATGAAAAAAATATTTACTATTTTTCTAATTTTCTCATTCTTTTTTTCTCATAAACTCATTGCTAATTCACCTATTAAGATAGATTCTTTAGGTTTAAAAGAAAAAAATACTCACCTAAATCTTTTTTCAGGATTGAATTCAGATCATTTTTTATCTGTTATAAATAGTGATCCGGAAGCAGATGCAGAAATCGGAAAGGCAATCGGAGCTTTTAATGTCCTTGAAAGCAGTGGACACTTTACCAATCTTATTAATCCCAATGATCTTACGGAGCTTCCCATCGGAATCAAAGAAAATAAGTCAAACGTAGAATACGGAATCGTTGTTACGAAAGCCAAATTTACCCCTGAATATGCCCTCATTAATGTTTATGCTCGTGTTGTAACACCCCAGCAAGGGATTGAAGGAGGTAAGAAAACATTGTATTTTGGAGCTGAAGATGTTAAGTTATCATACAACGGAAAGATAGTTGGTGATGCTAAATTATCTTTATTGGGAGATATCAATATGCCGTTTAACCAAAATCAATGGATGCTTACATTAGAAGGTGGCAGGATTAACAAATTAAACGGCGGAAGTGTTAATGACAATACTTATGTTATTATTGATTGTGACGGAATAAAAGAACTTTCACTAAAAGGAAATGTACAAATATCCAGAAATGTTCTGGTTCCGTTGGATGATAATGGGAGTGTCTTACCTGAGCTTGCGGTTAACGGGCAAACCAACAGAGTTCGTGGAGATTTTGCTTTTAAGGCGACAGATTGGAATGATATTTTAGTAAAAGTTAGCATTACTCCTTTTGCCATCACTTCTCAAATTAAAAATCAGGATAAAGGATATTTTTCGTTTTTTGTAAATAATGCTGTTTTAGATCTAAGTGATTTACGAACAGATCCTACTGTTATTTTTCCACAAT
Source organism: Chryseobacterium sp. UBA6632 (assembly GCA_002455915.1). Classification (GTDB taxonomy): domain Bacteria; phylum Bacteroidota; class Bacteroidia; order Flavobacteriales; family Weeksellaceae; genus Chryseobacterium. Next base: position 1,496 of record DKLU01000393.1, on the reverse strand, counting down.
ACTATGATACTCATGGATATCTTATCGGGGGTACAGAATCCTGGAGAGGGTTGTATGTAGAAACGTTGCACATAGGTTTACCTCAGGAATTTAAAACAGATGATCATATGGACAGCCGGGTCTCTTTTGAAGCCAATAATCTTTTGATTGACTCTTACGGGGTATCAGGAAATTTTGCAGCGAATAATATTTTTTCTTTAGACAGAGGGATAACTAATAAAGAAAATGCTTGGCGCTATTCTCTTGACAAGGTAGGGATAAATCTAGCTGCTTCTAAAATTATAGGCGCTGAGCTGGAAGGTACGATTCAATTGCCACTTCAAAAAAATAATGATACTCAAAATAATAACATTCCCAAATATTTAGGATACAGAGGGATGATAACAGAGGAAGAATATCTAATTTCTGTTACTACTTTCAGTGATATCAATTTCGACATATGGAGTGCTAAAGCAACCATAGCATCAGGTTCCACTATAGAAATGAGGGTGAAAAACAGAGAGTTTTTGCCCAAAGCTATTCTTAATGGGAGTCTTGCCATTGGAGCTAATGCTTCGGTATCTGATAATGATCCTAATGAAAAAAAAGATGCCGACTTTAAGGGGATTGAGTTTCAAGGTTTAACCCTTCAGACAAAAGCTCCTTATATAACGGCACAATATTTCGGAGTAAAGGGTGAACAGAAATTAGCCAATTTTCCCGCAAGTATAAAAGATATTGTAATTATTGCAGATGGCTCACAAGTAAGTCTGGGGTTTGAAGTAACTGTTGGATTACAAGAGGAACGATTCTCTGCAAACGGAGGAATGATGATTCGGGGGCTCATTACGAATGAAAATAATAAGCAACGATGGAAATATGACGGTTTTAATCTGACAAAATTAGGACTAAGAAATGTTGATATTGGAGTTGCCATTGTTTCGGGTGAATTTCAGATTATGAGAAAAGATCCTTTATATGGCAATGGTTTTACAGCCCATCTCAAAGCTGAATTAAGAGCACCAAAAGGAGTCGAGGTTGAAGTTAATGCTGCCTACGGATACAGTACTTTCAGGTACTGGGGCTTTGAGGGCTCAGTAAAAGGATTGAAAATTCAGGCTACGGCCTTAACAATTACTGGGTTTACCGGAGGGGCATTTTATCATATGATTCCGGATAGAGATATGTCTCTTAATCCGACGTATGCAGATAGAGCATTGGTTTTAAAACCAGACAATTCTGTAGGACTTGCCCTAAGAGCCGGAATTTACGGTTCGGTAGCGAGCGAAAAAGCGGTTAGTATCATGGCGGGTTTCAATATTTCAACCAATCCAAACGGAGGGTTGGCAAATATCGGCTTTATAGGAGAAGCGGTGGTAATGGCTGATATTTCCAAATTAGTTCCGGGTGATCCGCTGGCAGGCGTAAAGGATAAGTTTAAAGAAATGACAGGAAAATCTGCGTTTCTGAACGAATTGAAAGATAACAAAACGGTTAATTCTTTCCTCGATACCAAA
>DKLU01000392.1:1440-4454 GCA_002455915.1 Chryseobacterium sp. UBA6632 | reverse complement strand
TATTGTGTGTGTTTTTTTATAAAGGTGTTGTAAGAAGTCGTTAATAGATTTACTACTCGTTCATGTAAAATATCAAACTTTTAATTTCAATATTTGCATAAATTTTATACTACAAAGTAACGTTATCAAGAAATAAAATCCACAATCAATATTGTAGATAGATATCGACGCAATAGTAGATATTTATCTACAAACATATTTTAATTCTAAAATTCAATGCAATATGTTGTGAAGAAAAAATGCTAATTGATTTCAAAAAAAGTTATTAATCTAGCATAATTAACATTTATTTCAATTGATCATTATTTTTAGCTTAAAATGTTAGTTAATATCTGGATTTGAATAAATTACATTTTAAAATAAATTTACATCACCTATTTGGGTTATAAATAAATCTTAATTAATCCAATCACGTAAACAATTAATTAACAATAGATTAAATTTAAATCATATAACAGATAAGCTCTAAAACTCGCTTTATCTAAATACCGAATATTAAAAAAAAGTATTACTTTTGCTTAGAGAATAAAAATTGCTTTTCTGCGTTTTTATTACTAAATTTAGGTACACCAAATTATAAAACATTAAAATCCAGTCAAATGAGAAAAATACTTCTACTATTTACTTGTATGTTCGGTATTTCTGTTTTTTCACAAATTAAAGTGTTGAAAAACGAAACTTTGGTGGAAATTGGCAAAGATAATTCCGTAGGTTTATATAAAAAAGACGACAAGTTTACAATTAATTATCAGGATCTTAACACGAGTAATCTGAATACCATCAGATCTTTTTCTTTCCTGAATCTAAACGCCGATGTTGAGGGGCTATACAAGCTGATCTCTGACGGATTTATTGATACGCCCGTAGGAAATATAACGTTGGAATTACCCAATGACATTATTGAACTGAATTACGAAAAAAACTACGGCCAACCGACCGTACAGTTTATACAGTACATCAATAAAAACAGAAAATACGTTGGAAAATCTCAGTTTCTGAATAAAAAACAGGTGGATAAAATATTCGGAAAAACAACAGGAAAATCTGCACTGTATGATAAATCGGCAACGATAAATCACGTTAATCCATCAAAATCTTCTTCAAGCCAAGCTTCAACAGCCACGCCGGCAAACAACGGAAAAGATAAAAAACCAAGAAAATAAATACATTTTTAAAATAATTACTTAACTCATTCTCCTCGGATGAGTTTTTTTATTTTATTTTTGCAAAAAAGATTGTTAAAATATGTCTCTTCAAATAAACAATTTAACCAAGAAATTTGGTGAACAAACCGCACTTAACAAAATCAATATTTCTATTGACAAAAACGAAATCATCGGACTTTTAGGACCCAACGGAGCCGGAAAATCTACCCTGATGAAATCTATTGTGGGCGCGTTGAAAATTGACGAAGGAGAAATTATTTTTAATGGTAAAAATATTGCCGAACACGATATCGAAAGCAAAAAAAATATAGGATTTTTGCCTGAAAATAATCCTTTATATCTTGAGATGTATGTGAAAGAATACTTACAATTCGTTGCAAATATTCATAAAATTCCGTCTTCGAGAATAGATGAAGTGATTAAACTGGTTGGAATTACCCCTGAAAGATCGAAAAAAATCGGACAGCTTTCAAAAGGATATAAGCAAAGAGTTGGTTTAGCCCAGGCTATTATTCATCAACCGGATTTGTTGATCTTGGATGAACCAACCAACGGACTTGATCCTAACCAAATTATCGAAATTCGAAATGTGGTCAAAGAAATCGGGCAGGCAAAAACTGTTTTACTTTCTACACACATCATGCAGGAGGTTGAAGCACTGTGCTCAAGGGTCATTTTGATTCATAAAGGGAATATTCTTCAGGATTGCCCCATCGATGAATTTAAAGGCAGATTCGACAGTCTGGAAGAGGCTTTTGCTAATTATACGCAAGCCACCGTTTAAATGGCTTTATTTTTGATGGAGTTTTATCCTCAACTAATAAACATTTAAAAAATGATTAAAAAAATTTTATTAAGTACATTTTGTATCGCACAATTTTCATTCGTAAGCGCAAATGTTATTAATGAAAATCCCGTTTCAACCATAAATTACCAAAAAGAAAAAGTTCCGAAATCGGTTATTATTAAAACTAAAAAATTTAAAATAAAGCTCGATCAGCAGCCCAATGGTAATTACCTTTATCAATCTTGGGGCGTAAACGGAAAAGTTTCTACAAAAGCGGCGATGATTATCTCCAACGGAAGTTTGATTCCTGATGGCAGCGGCGGAAACTATTATTATGAATTTGACAACAATGGTTATACGTACCAAGTTTGGAGAAATTATTTAACCGCATCTGCTAAAAAAGCTCCTTACACTTTAGTTGTTGTTGACCAAAACGGAAAAACAATCGTTAATCAAGACGGAGTAGTTGTAAAAAATTAATTTCAAATCAATATTAAAAATATTCCTGATCGTATGGTCAGGATTTTTCTTTTTAAACCTAGTTTATTTACCATTATTTTGGTACATTCACTTAAAAATATTCAACATCAATGGCATTTACCATTAAATCTAACCTAATCGACATCGTCTCAAAAGAAACATATCCTGCAGAAATTTTCATTGAAGACAATACAATTACTTCAATACAAAGAATTTCTGAAACACTTGAAACCTATATTCTGCCGGGTTTTATCGATGCTCACGTTCATATCGAGAGCAGCATGCTCGTTCCTACTGAATTTGCCAGAATTGCTGTAAAACACGGAACAGTCGGAACGATTTCTGATCCGCATGAGATTGCTAATGTTTTGGGAATTTCCGGAGTTGAATATATGATCGATAATGCAAAGCAAGTTCCTTTTCATTTTTATTTTGGAGCTCCGTCATGTGTTCCTGCGACTCATTTTGAAACTTCAGGAGCTGTAATTGATGCTGAACATATTGATCAGTTACTGAACAAAGAAGAGATTGTATATCTTGCGGAAATGATGAATTTTCCCGGCGTGATTTACAAAGACGAC
>DKLU01000392.1:492-1371 GCA_002455915.1 Chryseobacterium sp. UBA6632 | reverse complement strand
GCGTGATTTACAAAGACGAAGAAGTCCTGAAAAAGCTGGAATCTGCAAAGAAACACAAAAAACCTATCGATGGACATGCTCCGGGATTAATGGGAGAAGAAATGAAAACGTATTTTAATGCAGGAATTTCAACCGATCACGAATCTTTTGGATACCAAGAAGCATTGGAAAAACTTCAGCATGGCGTAAAAATTATGATTCGTGAAGGAAGTGCTGCCAAAAATTTTGACACTTTAATTCCTTTATTAAAAGACTTTCCAGACCAAATCATGTTCTGTTGTGATGACAAACATCCTGATAATTTAATTGAATCTCATATCGACGACCATGTAAAACGTGCCTTTAAATTGGGACATGATCTGTATGATGTTTTGCGTGCTTCATCATATAATGTCATCAAACATTATAATTTACCGATCGGTTTATTACAAGTTGGAGACAAGGCAGATTTTATTGAGATTGATAATCTTCAGGATTTCAATATTTTAAAAACTTATATTGATGGAAATTTGGTTTCCGAAAACGGAAAATCTTTCCTTCCCTCTTTTGAAGTTCCGATCGTAAATAATTTTCACTGTAATCTGAAAGAATCCTCCGATTTTAAAATAGAAAGTAAAGGTGAAAAAATTCGTGTGATAGAAACACTGGACGGACAATTAATTACCAAAGAAATTCATGCAGAATCATTAACTGTAAACGGTTTTGCCGAATCTAATCCTGATGAAGATATTCTGAAAATTGCGGTGGTCAATCGTTATTATGATGCGCCTGTAGCCACTGCTTTTATCAAAAATATAGGGTTGAAAACCGGAGCAATTGCCTCTTGCGTTGCCCATGACTGCCATAATATTGTGGTTGTAGGAACTAATGATGAGGATA
>DKLU01000392.1:0-349 GCA_002455915.1 Chryseobacterium sp. UBA6632 | reverse complement strand
GTGTAAAGCCGTCAATGCGATTATCAAGGCAAAAGGTGGAATTTCACTTGCTACAGAGACCGAAGAAATGGTTTTGGAACTTCCTATTGCAGGAATTATGACAAATCTTCCCGCGGAAGAGGTCGCTGAATCTTATATAAAATTAGACCAACGTGCTAAAGAATTGGGAAGTAAATTGAGAGCACCTTATATGAGTTTATCTTTTATGGCTCTTCTGGTAATTCCTGAACTGAAACTGAGTGACAAAGGGCTTTTTAACGGGAAAAGCTTTGAGTTTACAGATGTTTTTATTGAATAAATAGGTTTTATAGCTTTTGTCTGTTCGAGTTTTTTTCGTAATGAAATGAAG
>DKLU01000033.1 GCA_002455915.1 Chryseobacterium sp. UBA6632 | reverse complement strand
TTTACATTTTTTGTTGTATTACATGAGACTACCGTTAACGTAGCAAATAATGTAAATACAACAAAAAATGTAAATACCAACCTGCCTAAAGATATTTCTGAAAGACCGGCGGATGAAAGCAGTCAAAAATACGATCAGGCACAGCTTGATAAATTAAAAACTGAAATAGAAGCCGAAATTGGTAAAGAAAAGTGTACGGAAGCAACAGTTGGCGATTGGAAACCTGCTGCAATGGGAGCAAAAGCCTGTGGCGGACCAAAATATTACATCGCTTATCCTACAAAATTAGAAGCTTCAATTTTACCAAAAATTGAAAACTACAACAACAAAGAAAAAGAATTTAACCAAAAATATAATATCTCATCCGACTGTTCTTTTATAGGAGAACCTGTGGGAGTAAGATGTATCAACGGAAAAGCAGAGGTTGTATATCCCGTTCAGTAATAGATTTCGGAAAGGAGTTTAAACATTATGGGATTCAAAAAAAGCTTTATCAGATTTTGTGATAAAGCTTTTTTGTATCAATAGTCAATTTCTATGAGTCGATAGTGAATTTTTAACCACTCAAAAAATTGCCTTGCGTAGCAAATTGATCATTCACCTCTAACTATTCCACAACGTCATTCACGTTTTCTTTGTACCAGGAAGAATATTTCACATAATTATCTGCAATTCTATTCACCTCACCTTCTAATAATTGTGAATTGATATCTTTAATTTTTCTCGCCGGAACACCGCCCCAGACTTCTCCGGATTTGATGTGAGTTCCCTGCGTTACCACAGAACCCGCGCCTACGATTGAATTTTCTTCAACCAAACAATCATCCATTACAATCGCTCCCATCCCAATCAAAACATTGTCCTGAATCGTACATCCGTGAACAATCGCATTGTGACCAATGGAAACATTATTTCCAATATTTAAAGGATATTTTTGATACGTACAGTGTAGCATTGCGTTATCCTGAACATTCACTTTATCGCCCATTTTAATATAATGAACATCCCCTCTTATCACCGCATTATACCAAACGCTGCAATCTCTTCCCATCGTAACATCTCCGATAATCGTAGCCGTTTCTGCTAAAAAAGTATTTTCCCCAATCTGAGGAGATTTGCCTAAAAGTTCTTTTATAAGTGCCATATTTTTTAATTTGAAAATTTGATAATGAGTTCATTTGAAAATTAAATCTTCAAATCACAAATTGTAAATTACAGTGATAGCGAAAATCTAACTTCCAACATCGGACTTCTAACTTCTAATTCCGTATTTTTGTATCTCAAATTTAACGAAAAAATGCATACTATACTTATAGAACCAACCGAAAACCCAAAAGTGATGAAATTTGTAGCAGATTACAATTTGATTCCGGGATCTTTGGAGTTGGACAGAGATTCAGATGTTTCAGAAATTCCTTTGGCTCAGGAGCTTTTCAATTATCCGTTTGTGGAAAGAATTTTCATTACGGCTAATTTTGTGGCTGTTGCAAAACAGGATACCGTAGAATGGGAACATGTAGCAGAAAGCCTGAAAAATGTAGTGGAAGACGAGCTTTTGGCAAACCCAAGAATTTACCTTCAGAAGAAAAAAGAGATGTATCAGATCTATGCTGAGATGACTCCTAACCCGAATGTAATGAAATTTGTTTCCAACAAAATGCTTATGGACGGCTTTGTGGAAGTAAAATCTAGAGATAAAGCAGAAGGAGTGCCTATGGCTCAGGCTATTTTCAAGGAATTTGAATTTGCGAAAGAAGTTTTTATTTCTGACAATTTTGTGGCAGTAACGAAGGATGATTCTGTGGAATGGCATCAGGTAATGATGACGGTTCGTGCATTAATTGCCGAGCATCTTCAGAACGGAGGTGAAATTTCAAATCTTGAACCTCAGAAGCACGAAAATCCTGTAGAAAAAATCATCAACAGAGAGTATACCGACGACGAGCAGAAAATTTCCGACATCTTAAATGAATACGTAGCTCCTGCGGTAGAAAATGACGGTGGTAAAATTTCTTTGATGGAATATGACAAAGAAAATAAAACCGCAAAAATGCTTCTACAAGGTGCTTGTTCAGGTTGCCCAAGTTCAACAGCTACTTTAAAAGGTGGAATTGAAAATATTTTGAAACAATTCGTTCCTGAATTGGTAGAAAGAGTGGAAGCTGTAAACGGATAATTTCCTTTAAAATGTCTGAAAGAAAGAAAATCGTAATCATCATTGGCAGTGCTACCAAAAATTCCAGCAATTTTAAATTAATGGAAAATGCCTTTCAACAAAATCAAGAGACAGATTTTATAATATATGATGATCTTTCTATTCTTCCGCATTTTGATACGGAACGTACAGATATCAACACACCTGCCGAAGTATTGAAAATTCGTGAGGACATCAATAATTCAGCGGGTGTTGTATTTTCTACACCGGAGTACATTTTCAGTATTCCGAGCAGATTAAAAAATTTATTAGAATGGTGCGTTTCTACGACTATTTTTAATGAAAAACCTACAGCAGTAGTTACAGCTTCCGCCAATGGAGAAAAAGGACATGAAGAATTATTATTAATTCTGAAGACTCTTGGCGCAAAAGTTGATGATCACCAACTGCTGATTAAAGGTATCAAGGGTAGATTCGAGAGAAATGGCTCACTGAAAAATGATACTTTTGCGGAAATTTCAAAGTTGATGAAGAATTTTGAAAAGTCTATTCATAATTAAAATTAAAAATTTTGGCTAAAAAAGGAATTTTACTTGTAAATCTTGGTTCACCAAAGTCTACAGCGGTAAATGATGTAAAAGAATATCTTGACGAATTTCTGATGGATGAAAAAGTGATCGATTATCGCTGGATCTTCCGTGCATTGCTGGTGAAAGGGATTATTCTGAACACCAGACCTGCAAAATCTGCCGAAGCCTATAAAACGGTTTGGACAGATGAGGGTTCGCCACTTATCGTTATCACAGAAAAAATTCAGAAAAAACTTCAAAAACTGGTAGATGTTCCTGTAGAAATCGGGATGCGCTATGCACAACCGAGTATTGAAGCAGGAATTCAGAAATTAGTTGACCAGGGTGTTTCCGACATCGTACTTTTTCCGCTCTATCCACAATATGCGATGAGCACCACAGAAACCGTGATTGATAAGGCGGAAGAAGTAAGAAAAGCAAAATTTCCAAACATCAAAATCAACTATATTCAACCCTTCTATAATAGAGATATTTATATTGATTGTTTAGCTGAAAGTATTAAGGAAAAACTTCCTGAGAATTTCGATGCTTTGCAGTTTTCTTATCACGGTGTTCCGGAAAGACATATTTATAAGACGGATCCTACAAAGACATGTAATTTAAACGACTGCTGTTCGCGAGAAAACAATCCGAGTCATCAGTTTTGTTACCGTCATCAGTGTTTTGATGTTACCAATTCTGTGATTAAAAAATTAGGATTGCCAAAAGAAAAAGTGATGGTAACCTTCCAGTCGAGATTAGGAAAAGATAAATGGATGGAACCTTACACCGACGAAACGCTAGAAAGCATTGGCAAAAAAGGTATAAAAAATCTGGCTATTGTTTGCCCGGCCTTCGTTTCAGATTGTCTGGAAACTTTAGAAGAAATTTCTGTGGAAGGCAAAGAACAGTTTCTTCATGGTGGCGGAGAAAACTTCCATTACATCCCTTGTCTTAATGATGAAGACCGATGGATAGACGTTGTAAAAACATTATGCGAAGAAAAACTGAATGAATTTTATTTAGTTTAAAAGATAAAACCTCCAGCAATGGAGGTTATTTTTTTGTCAAAATATTTTGTTTATCGCGTCTGAGTTTCAGAATCTCTCAATTAATATATGTTTACGTCGTCTGAACATCAGAAAACCTCAACCTGTTTTGGTTTTGTTCGTCTGAGTCTCAGAAAGCTTCAATCACTATTGGTTCTTATCGTCTGAAAGTAAAACTTGCTTCAACCACTTTTAGTTTGCTCCGTCTGAACTTCAGATGACAGGAAAATATTTTGACTCGTCTGAGACTCAGACGAGATTTATTTTTTCACAAAAGAAAGTTCGATTCGAAAACATGACATTGTGGATAACTTTTTTTCCCACGTCATTTCACCTAAAAAATCGATCGAAATAATTATTCTGAAAATCCGTCTGTGGAAAACTATCTTTTGAATTCACTTTTCACAATCTCTTTTCATAAGAGTAATTGTTATTAAATAACTAATAATCAAAACATTTATATCTAAAAAGCTCCGTCAAAATTAATTGATAATAAAAATCACAATTCAGTATCATTACAAAAAGGTGATATTGTGGATAACTTTTTTCATTAATTATTTTGAATAAAATTTTTGTGGGTTATTTCTTTTCACAATTCAAAGTCGGTTTAAATTTCTAATTCCAATTTTACAGGGGTGTCATTTTGAGCGAAACGCAGTGGAGTCGAAAAATCTCAAATATCTAAATTTTAAACATGGTCTCAATTGACAACCACTCCATTTCTCATCTCCGTAGGGATCTAAACATAGTATTAGAAAATAATGAAGAAGATTCAATTCTAGATCCTTTCAGAATGACCAATGGAAAGAAGATTTTAAGAAATAAAGAATGTGATTAAAATAAAAAACTGACTTTATGGATAACTTTAACTTCTAAAGAATTTATTTTTAAGAAAGTTCAAGTGTCGCAAGGTTAAAAAAAAATAAAAACAACACAACACCCCTTAAAAAAAACACCCGTTAGTTCAAATTTTTAATTAAAAACAAAATACACCCCTATTATTTTAAATAAAATATTTGAAATTAAATTATTTTTCATACCTTTACCCCATCAAAACAACATCATCAACCTTAAAAATTAAAAGGATGAATGCAACTGCCCAAATTTTACAGCACAAGATTGAAAGTTTCACTCCCGAATTGTTGGAAACTTTAGCGAAAATGGTAGAAAATTTAGAAACTAATAACAGAATTTCTGTTCCGCAGTTTCAGATCGATGAGGTGTTATACAGAATTCAGTTCCATCAGGAAAATCCGAAAACAAAACTAGATTTTTTTGAAAACATTTCTGAACTCAAAAAGAACTGTGCTTAACTGATGAAAATTCTTCTCTCTTCGATTGCAAAGAATGACATAAGGCTGCTTATGCGGGTTTTTAATGCTGAAAAAGAAAATAAAGGAATCGATTTTTTGGAAGATCTGAAAACATCTATCAATGAAATTTCGGAAAATTCTGTCGCAAAATCAAGTGATATTGCAGTTAACAAAATGCAGAATTTCCCAGTGAATATTCATTATGTTTTTGAAAACGAGGAGAACCTTTTTATTACTGCTATTTTTAAAGAAGATTAGAATTATTTGATTACATAATTATATTTCAAGACTAGTATTATTATATTAAAGCCTTACAATAAATACATTGTAAGGCTTTTTTATTTTCGTTAAAAATATCTTTAATTAAAAATTATTTCACAGGCGTTCTGAATTCTCCATAGCTTATCAATCCGTCATAGTTTCTACCGAAAGGTTTGTAATACATAAAGGCCTGATAAAGGTTTTCTGTTTGCCAAAAATTTCCGTTGATCTCACCAAAATTTAATGTTCCGTTTGCTTCTTTTGTCGCCAAAATATAGTTGTAAAAACCTTGTTTCAGGAAAATTTTCGCCACATATTTTTTATTCTGTTCATCATACTGCATCTGGAATTCTTTGCTGGGTTTAAAATCATTAAATCCGCCCAAGACATAAATCTCTTTATTCAAAGGTTCCGAATCCAGTGAAAAATATACCCAAGAATAATCTGCTTCTCTCTCCGCATTTCTTTCCAATCCCAAATCATTTCTACGGTAATACCACGCTCCGTTTACATCCGGCTGATATTGATAATTCAATGGATATGCCCAAACGGGATGAAGGTAAGTATAGTTTACCCCGTCTTTTACCTCAACCGAGTTTACCATATCGGCAGCCATATTCATATTTTTATTATCGAAATAATAAAATTCATTATTTCCAGGAAAAACAAGATTCATTTGCTGGAAAAGCAGTTTGTTTCCTAATGTTGTACTTGGCCTTAGATTATTTACCGTAACATTTGGGTTGTTATTCTGCATCACGTTTACCGTAACAGAATTTACATTTGAAGTAAGATCACCACCTTTTGCAACCGCCTGTATCTCTACTCTTTGGTTGGCATTCGGATTTTTAGCATCTGCAAATCGCGTAACATTTAAAGCCATCGTGGCATTATCTTCAACCACATAAAACCTCCTTTTAAACAAAGGTTTTTCTGCAGAATCTTTATAAACGATCAGCTCAAAATTCCCTGAAACTTTCGGCTGCATTTTATCATTCGGAAAATTCAGTTTGTAATGGGTATAGGGCTGCAGTGTATTAAATGAATATTCGAAGCGATCCAGCAAACCGTTTAGACTTCCGTTTGCAAATTCAGTAAAAAAGAGATTGTCATCTTCCCAGTTTCTATCATAATGTTTCAGTGTATATCGATAAATCTCGCTTGAATTCGTAAGATCATCAAAACTCAACACCAACTGCTGATTGAAATTAATCACCGGCGTTTCATCATTCGTCTGAGGATTGAATAATTGGATACTCTGGATTTTCTGCCCAAGCATTAAACCACCTATAGAAAGTAAAAATAATTGCAAAGTTTTCATTATGACGAAGATAACGAAAAAAGGTTTTTAAACCATAAAAGATAGAGAGGTTTATCTCTTTAAATATATTCAAATTAAAAATTTATTAAAATATTTTAAAACAAAACTTTTGTGGCTACATTTGTTTCAATAAAAAACATTCAGCTTATGCTTCAGATTCAGCGTTTCGTATTCAATTTTGCAAGCGAAAATACATATGTACTTTATAATGAAAATAAAAATGCATGGATTATCGATCCGGGAAATATGAATGAGCAGGAAACTCAGCTTATCGACAAATTTATTTCAGAAAACAGATTGAAAATTCAGAAAATTCTTTTAACCCATGCTCATATCGATCATGTTTTGGGTCTTCAATGGGCATACGATACATTTAAAGTTCCTGTCACTATGCACGAAGACGATCAGGAAGTTTTGGATATGCTTCAGGCAAGCGGAATGAGATTTGGTTTCCCATTAGAACCCGTAAATGTAGACATCGAATACATTAATGAGGGAGAAACCATTGATCTTGATGGTGAAGAATTTAAGATTTATCATGTTCCGGGGCATTCTCCAGGAAGCATTGTGTATCATAATGACCGTAGAAAATTCATGATCTCCGGTGATGTTCTGTTTGAAGAAAGCATCGGAAGAACCGATCTTTACAAAGGAAATCACGAACAACTTATCAACGGAATTAAAACCAAACTTTTCATTCTTGATGATGAAACACAGGTTTTATCAGGACACGGAAATCCTACGAGTATTGGGTTTGAGAAGCAGTATAATCCGTTTTTTAAGTAAAAACTAGAATTTAAACTCAATAACTTTTGAATGCTTCGACTCCGCTCAGCATGACATTTCTAATACTAACTTCTTTATTAGCAATCTATTTTTAGCGATGTCATGCTGAGCGAAGTCGAAGCATCTCTTAAAAAATAACAAAAACCGTCAGAAAATTTCCGACGGTTTTTCAATTTAAATATAAAAAACTAGTTGTTTAGAAATCTAAAGTAACAGACGCTCTTGCAGCCGCTCCCATAATTGGTCTTGCCATTCTGATATCGCCGGTTCCCGTTAATGGAGATCTTGGATCACCCTCTGTAATTCCAATCGTGTTAAAGATATTCGTTCCATCTATTGCAAAACGGATTTTTCCTAACTGATAAGAAGTTCCTGCACCAAATTCCGAGAATGAAGGAAGACTGTTATTTTCCGAATTAACCTCATCCTGAAAACGTTTTCCGTAATAATTCATACTTACATACGCTCTCCATTGTTTCGTAATATTTACCGCAGGAGAAATATTGAAATAGAATTTCGGCATTCTTCTTACGGCATTTCCGTCATAATTAAAAGAACTTCCGTCTGCATTTCGCCCCGTAAAATCTTTATATTTTGGATTTTGAATCGTTCCGTTGAAAGTCAGCTCGAGCACATTATTAAATAATCTTGCATATCCTTCCAATTCAACCCCGATATTGGTGGTGTTGGCAAATTTATTTTCAGAAGTTCCGTTTGAGAAAATATCAGTAAACGAAAGATTTTTCAATGTTGAATAGAACGGAATCACCGCAATATCAAATGCTCTTGAATAATATTTGTACCCAATCTCCAACTGATTGGTCGTTACAGGTTTTATCGCCGAAAGATCATTCATATTATTATAATATGCTTCTTCATTCGGAGATCTGAAACCATTGGAAAAACGGGCATACACTGCATTTTCGCTGTTGATTTTATAATTTAAAGCCGTGGTAAACGAAACCTTATTCACATCATAATTCCAATAGGTGTATTTATTTCCTAACACAGACATATTATCATCAGCCGTTGTAGTCTCAAAACCATGAGTTCCATCTACAGTCAATCCAGAATTATTAAGATTTGAAGTTGTGGTATTTACGCCATATCCTTTGTAAAAATCTCGACTGTAACGAATTCCTCCGTTGAAACTTAAAGCATCCGTAATATTATAATCTAAATTCAGATAAAGATCATTCAAACTTCCCTGAATCTGAGAATCTCTGATTAAGAAAGACATATCAGTTACACCGTTATAGGTTTTAGAATAACCGACATCAGTAGGATTTAATGAAGAATCAACCAAATTCAGTAACTCAGGTCTGTCGGTCGCCGTGGTCAGAATATTGCTCCAGTTCCAGTTTTGATGAGATTTCCAGTTAGACTTATAAAAACCTGCCGTCACATTTCCTTTATCAAATTTATAATTAAGTTGTAAGTCGTTCACAAAATTATTCATCTGCTTATCAATTGCCCAAAAGCCCAATTTCTGAACATATTGAGGATTGACAATAGCTCCTGAACTTACCGACGAATACTGAAAATTATTCCCTGCAATCCCATTGTCATTAGCAAAATCTGTCGCTAACTGTGGTCCGCCGGAAGGGAAAATTCCGGTATAATTCATATTGATATTGGTGTATCTCGTTTTGTTGATGACAGAAAAATTATTCCCCAAATCGTACTTAAACTCAGCTCCTAAAACATCAACTTTCGGATGAATTCCATCTTCTAAATTCCTGCTAAAAAAACCACCTCCCGCTTGAGGAATATTCAACTGACTAATTGCTCTGTAGCTATATGTTCCGTAATTCGGATCAAACCCCTGAAAACCTTTCAGTTTATTTCCGTTTTGCACTAAAGGAATCGGAAGGAAGAAGGTATTTCGGTCGTCCAGTTTTTTATAATAAACCTTAGCATATCCTTTATCGAAAACATATTTCAGATTCATTCGAATTTGCCCTCCATTATTGGCTTTAAAACCTGTTTTTCTAATTCCGTCATCTGTTCTGTAGAAGCCACCAACATTAAAGAATAATTTATCTTTCACCAACGCACCTCCCAAGTTGACATCGGTACGCATTAAGCCATAAGTACTGGTTTCTAATTTCGCCGTTCCTTTGAAATCGTTGCTTCCTTCTTTAGTAATAAAATTGATCAATCCCCCGGGAGAATTAGTAGCATAAATGGATCCTGATCCCCCTCTCAAAGCTTCAAGACGGCTCACCGAATTATCTACACGGAAGAAATTATCAGCATTCGCAAACTGCAGAGCTCCATCTTCAAAAACCGGCAGCCCATCTTCCTGTACTTGTACAAATTCATATGCCCCTGCGGAAGGAATCCCTCTTGCAAAAAGGTTATTTCCCACCTCTCCACCAGACGTTTCAACCGCAAATCCCGGAACTCTTTGTAGTAAAGCTGCGGCACTGATCGGGTTTTGCTTCTGAATTTCTTTCGCACTAAACGTAGAAATTGCAGTGCTGGATTCTATTTTCTTTTTTGGATTAGAATTCCCGGTGATGACAACCTGCTCAATAGATGCAGATCTTGTGGAATCCTGCGGAGTTTCCTGAGCATAAGCATTATTGAAATAAAGTGTGGCAACACCG
>DKLU01000162.1:5662-8026 GCA_002455915.1 Chryseobacterium sp. UBA6632 | reverse complement strand
AGTGAGGGTTCGAATCCTTCTGCGGTCACTCTATTGAAAAGAGCACTTTTAGAAGTGCTCTTTTCTTTTTTTTAAAAAACTTTGTAACTAATTGTGAATCAATATTGTTTGAGTGAGTACGGAATTTAATTTAGGTGTTCGAAAAGCATTTATTTAATATAACCATAAGATGCGGTGCCCATTAGTCTTCCTTTTTTTGAGCTCTTCTCATCCCATAGAATGTATTAAGTGCTCTTCGATCATTTTCTACCTCCGGTGCTGCTAAATAAATGGCAAGCATCATTTTGTTTTCCGGTATAGACATATACAATGGCTGTTCTATAGCTTGCGGTGAAATATTATTACTTAATAGTAATTTTATCATTTGATAGGCATCACCTGCATTTCTACTAAAACGATCCTTTTTCGAAGTGTTATCGAAAAAAATAAAATGATTTTAATCCAATGGCAAATGGCTAGAAAACTGTGGAATAGTTATTGTAGAAATTAACACAGTTAGTTTTACATCGATAACTTAAAATCACCATTATGCGCGCAATTTGGAACGGAGCTATAGGTTTTGGACTAGTAAATATTCCCATAAAATTGTATTCTGCAACGGATTCAAGCACATTAGATTTAGATATGCTGGATAGTAAAGATCTAAGCAATATACGATTTAAGCGAGTGAATGAAAAAACGGGTAAAGAAGTTGTTTGGGAAAATATTGTCAAAGGCTATAAAATAGAAGATAAATACATCATTTTAGAAGACGAGGATTTTGCCTCTGCAAGCCCAGAGAAATCAAAAATTCTCTCTATTGATCAATTTGTTAAAGAATCTGAAGTTGATACGGCGCTTTTTGAGACCCCTTACTTTCTCGAACCGCAGAAAAATGGTGAAGCGGCTTATAAATTATTACTCAAGGCTTTAATGAAAACGAAAATGGCAGGTGTGGGCTCCTTCGTTTTGAGAGAACGCGAAATTCTTTGTTTAATTCGCCCGTATGAAGATAAGATTTTAATGGTCAATAGAATGCGTTATCCGGAAGAAATGCGAAGTTTCGAAGATCTAAAAATACCTTCGGGAAGTGCACCAAAACCTTCGGAACTGAAAATGGCGGAACAGCTGATTAAATCTCTGGCCTCTGAATTTGATCCTTCTCAATATAAAGATACTTACAATGCAGATCTTCTGAAGATCATTAAGCAAAAAGCAAAAGGTAAAAAAATCAAATTAACAGAAGTAAAAGAGCCGAAAGGAAAAGCAACTGACCTGATGGCGATGCTGAAAGCGAGCTTAGAGAAAGGAAAGAAAAAAGTTAGCTAATTGTAAGTTAAAATATGCAGCGTCGCAAGCTTATATCGATTATCATTCATCCATTAACATCTATAAGTTATGGCACTCGAAGATTATAATAAAAAACGGAATTTCAAAGAAACATCTGAACCGGAAGGAAAGGAAAAAGAAAGTAGTAAGAGACTTAAATTTGTTATTCAGAGACATGCAGCTTCCAGGCTTCATTATGATTTTCGCTTGGAAATGGATGGAGTTCTGAAAAGTTGGGCAGTTCCAAAAGGTCCTTCGCTCAATCCCTCCGATAAACGATTGGCGATGATGGTAGAAGACCATCCGTTTGCTTACAGAACTTTTGAGGGATCTATTCCCAAGGGCAATTATGGAGCCGGTGAAGTGGAGATTTGGGATGAAGGAACTTATGAGCCGATTGAAAAAATGAAAGATAAGAGTGATGATTTGGTAATGAGAGCCGAACTTCATAAACAATCACTAAAATTTATTCTTCATGGTAAAAAGCTTAAAGGTGAATTTGCATTAGTGAAAATAAAAAACCCTAAAGAGGATAATGCGTGGCTGCTTATCAAGCATAAAGATAAATATGCTGTGGATAAAGATTATAACGCTGAAGAATATACACTTAAAAATTCAAAAGTAACCGCTTATCTAACTGAGAAAGACGGTAAAAAAAAAATAACTCATCCGAAGGAATAAAGTCTTTTAAAAACTATGCTCCGGCACTTTCTGGAGCAAAAAAGCTTTCGGAATTCATTAAGCCAATGCTTTGCAAAGTCTCCGACAAAGCCTTTGATGATAAAGACTGGGCATTCGAAATCAAATGGGATGGTTATCGCGCCATTGCAGATTTGAGTAAAGACGAAATCCGATTGTATTCCCGAAACGGGATTGATTTTTCTCAGAAATTCAAGAAAGTAACCAATTTGCTTAAGATGCAGGAACACAATATGGTTCTTGACGGTGAAATCGTGGCTTACGACGATAAAGGAAAACCTAATTTTCAATGGCTTCAACAAATCGGTGATAATCCTAATATGTCATTGACTTTTCAGGTTTTTGACTTGTTATGGT
>DKLU01000162.1:0-5555 GCA_002455915.1 Chryseobacterium sp. UBA6632 | reverse complement strand
CTTGTTATGGTTAAATGGGCACTCGACAGAAAGTTTGTCTTATCTCCAACGAAAGGAATTATTGAAAGATGCTTTGATAGAAAATGAAGTCATCAAATTCAGTGACCATATTCTTGAGAACGGAAAAGAATTTTTCCAAGCCGCAAAAGATTTAGGATTAGAAGGAATTGTCGCCAAGAAAACCGAAAGTCTTTACAGAGAAAATATAAGAAGCTCAGAATGGCTGAAAATCAAAATCCATAAAAGTGATGAAGCCATTATTTGTGGCTTTACCGAACCAAAAGGCGCAAGAAAAAAATTCGGAGCATTGATTTTGGGTAAATACTTGGATGGCGAAATAGTGTTTTGTGGTCATACGGGAGGCGGTTTTAATAATCAGTCGCTTTCTGAAATATATGATAAAATGCAGCCTCTTATCATATCGAAATCAGTTTTCAAAATTACACCAAAAACCAATACCAAAGCAACGTGGATAGAACCAGAATTAGTTGCTGAAATCAAGTTTACAGAATTGACAAAAGACCACATTTATCGTCATCCGATTTTTTTGAGACTTCGTGACGATATGGAACCTAAAGATGTAAAATTCAATTCTGAAGATCAATTAAAAAACGAAATTATGAAAAAATCTGAACCTAAAAGAAGAGCAGGAAAAGATGATTTGATAAAGAAAATTGGAAAACAAGAATTGAAAGTCACGAATCAGAATAAAATCTATTTCCCTGACGATGATGTTACAAAGGGTGATGTAATAGATTTTTACCAAAGTATTTCAAAATATATTTTGCCCCATCTCAAAAATAGACCCCAATCTATGAATCGTTATCCAAATGGAATCAATGGTATGAGTTTTTTCCAAAAAGATGCATCAGAAGAGACACCAGAGTGGATAGAAACACAGAAAGTTTTTTCTGAAAGTTCGGATAAGTATATTAATTATATTATCTGTAATGATAAAGAAACCCTGGCTTATCTCAATAATCTTGGTTGTATAGAATTGAACATTTGGACAAGTAAAATCCAAAAAGCTGACAATCCGGACTATTTGGTTCTTGACCTGGATCCTTCTGAGAAAAATACATTTGAAGATGTAATAGAAACTGCTCAAGCTGTAAAAGAGGTTTTGGATTTAGCCGGAATCGAGGGATATCCGAAAACTTCCGGAAGTTCAGGAATTCATATCTACATTCCTATGAATGCTAAATATTCTTATGAACAGGTAAAAGATTTTGGACATCTATTGATGCGGATGGTTAACAAAAAATTACCTGATTTAACAACATTGGAAAGAAGTCTTCAAAAAAGAGATAAGCATAAAATATATTTAGATTATTTGCAAAATAGAAGAGGTCAGACATTAGCGAGTGTCTATAGTTTACGTCCGAAAAACGGTGCGCCAGTATCTATGCCTTTGGAATGGACTGAGATTAAAATAGGACTTAAACCCACTGATTTCAATATCTATAATACATTAGAACGACTGAAAGAGAAAGGTGATCTTTTCAAACCTGTGTTAGGAAAAGGAATTGATATGTTAAAAGTTATAAATAGATTATCATAATTGATATATTTAACTTTTGTAGCTTTAGATTACAACTATATCAACTTAGTATTAGAAACAATACACTTTACTTATGTGTAAAAATTTGACTTCATTCCATATGGAAAGTTTAAACTTTTAATAGTAAACATTAAAATACCATTGACCATAACTTTTTATTACAAATCATAGATCGATTTAATATTTGACTACTGTATTGTTTGTTAAAATTTTTTTACCTGTCTCGACGAGTAAATCTTATTTTATAAGAGCTTAAATACATGATTATTAGTTTTTTCAAAAAGAAACCCGGGAAATTTCATATTGTATCTTACAGTTTGATGTATTATCAAAAGATTAGGAAGGTATCTTTATTAACAAAATATTATGAATTTATTAAATTCTCAATTTTATTAATAACATCATCGATGTCGAAAGGTTTCGCCACAAATTCATCCGCATCACAGGATTTTTTTACCAAATCTGATTTCGCATGAGCACTTATTATTATAACTGGAATATGCGATGTAGAATCGTCTTTTTTAATACTATTACATAAGTCAGTTCCTAAACCGTCAGGAAGTTTCACATCAAGAATAAATAGATCAGGAAGGGCTGATTTATCTCTTAAATTAAATGTTTTAACATCAGAGAATGAGCGTACATCATAATTTTCAAATGACAGGAGTAATTGCAATGCATCTCGAATGCCTGTCTCATCTTCTACTATAAAAATTGTTTTCATTTTCTTGTCCTCGCAAAAACGGAGCCAATCTCCTCAAGAAAATGTATTATGCTTATATTTTTTATATCAAAAAAGTGATTATGCCATCAGAAATCTTCTGTAATATAGATTAAGAGATTTTGAAATATTTTTAACGGTATATCTTAATACATGATTTAAAGGAATGGTTATTGTTATTTATTATGAAAATCTACATTTAAATCAATAATTTATGAGAAATTTTTTATTTGTTGCAGCAATACTTTCCTTTTTTTCATGTAAGGAAAATAAACTTGATGCCAGTAATGTACAAAAAGGTAGTAAAGTTTTAACATCGATAGATACATTAAATCTTCCGGCGCCTGATGAAGAAGGTGCTAAAAATAAATTTTGTAAGGTAATAGGCTGGGCAGCAAATAAAAGTCCGAAAGCGCCGGCAGGCTTTACTGTTACCCGATTTGCTGAGGGACTTAAAAGCCCAAGAAATATGATACAGGCAGACAATGGAGATATCTTTGTTGTTTTGTCTAATTCCGAGCGTTCTGCAACTGAAAAAGTTAAAAACGATATAAGCGGAAAAAGTAAAGCTGAAGTGGGAGGAGACTCCGCCAACAGAATTATTCTGTACAAAGATCGTAACAAAGATGGTATACCAGAGTCATCCACAGTTTTTTTAGACAATCTTAATCAACCCTACGGGATGTTGATTGTAAAAGACCGTTTTTATGTTGCCAATACAGATGGAGTATGGGTCTATCCTTACAAATCTGGGGATACGAAAATAACAGGGAAAGGAAAAAAGATTCTTGATCTGCCGGCCGGTGGATACAATAACCACTGGACCAGAAATATGATTGCGAATAAAGACTTATCAAAGATTTTTATATCGGTAGGATCCGGCAGCAATGTCGGGGAGAACGGGATGGAAAATGAGGTGAGAAGAGCCAATATACTGGAGATTAATCCGGATGGGACACAGGAAAAAATTTATGCATCGGGTCTCAGAAATCCTGTAGGAATGAGCTGGAATCCGGTAACCGGAGAATTGTGGACGGTGGTTAATGAGAGAGATGAACTGGGAGATGAATTAGTCCCTGATTATTTAACCTCTGTGAAGAAAGATGCATTCTATGGATGGCCTTACGCATATTTCGGACAGCATGAAGATCCCCGAAGAAAGGGCGAAAAACCTGATCTCGTAAAAAAAACAATCGTTCCGGATGTTTCATTGGGCAGCCATACCGCCTCCTTGGGGCTTACCTTTTACACCGCAAATCAATATCCTCAGAAATACAGAAACGGTGCATTTATTGGTCAGCACGGATCTTGGAATCGCTCTTCGTTGGTGGGATATCAGGTAGCGTTTGTGCCTTTTACCAACGGAAAAGCATCAAAATCTTATGCTCCATTTCTCAGCGGATTTATCGCCAATGAGGCCAAAGGAGAAGTATACGGGAGACCTGTGGGAGTGCTTCAGACCTCAGATGGATCATTACTTGTAGCAG
Source organism: Chryseobacterium sp. UBA6632 (assembly GCA_002455915.1). Taxonomy (GTDB): domain Bacteria; phylum Bacteroidota; class Bacteroidia; order Flavobacteriales; family Weeksellaceae; genus Chryseobacterium. The sequence goes on along the minus strand of DKLU01000162.1, from coordinate 1,786 downwards.
ATGATGTAGGAGGAATTGTATGGCGGGTCTCTTACAATTAAAGATACACCAAATGAAAACAACCCCGTGAGGTTGTTTTTTCTTTGGCTATTGTTGATCTGCCGGTTTTCCTTATTATTTGAAGGTTTACTTTAGTAAATCATAATTTAGAACTATAATTTCTTTTATAAGAACCCAAATTACTCTACCGATATGAATAAATATCATCTTCTCTGCTTATTAAGCTTTTTATCATCTCTATTTTTTTCACAGTCGAAAATTATGGTTAGCGATGCAGACACCCAAAAGCCTGTACAAAAAGCTCGTATAAGTTGTAATAAACTGCTGATAGGAAATAGTGATCAGTCAGGAAATTTAATGTTTACCACATCTTGTAAAAAAGTGGAGGTTAGCGCACCAGGGTATATTTCAGAATATGTGTTGGTAGATGAGGTGATGGAAGTAGCACTTAACAAAAGTAATCCCACCGTAAAAAATATAGAACCGGTTTTTTTGTCAGATAAAAGCGATCCCAGAGCCCTAGAGATTCTAAAAAAGGTTAACGAATACTATCCGGAAAATTCGCCCTCAAGTTTAGATTCCTATTCCTATATGTCCTACGAAAAAATATCGTTGGATCTCGATCAGGACAGTATTGTAAATTACCAGGAATATGTTGCCAAAAAGATGGATTCTTTAAAAAGCCTTCCGCAGAAAAACTTTGGAAAAAAAGAAAAAAAAGATTCCATAGAGTCTTTGAACCTGGAACGTCTGGCCGGACAGAGCAAAATGTTTTTATGGGAGAGAGCCTCTCAGATTAACTATTCTAAAAAATATGGAGAGAAAATTAATGTTTTAGATAATAAGGTTTCCGGACTTAGAGAGCCCATCTACGAATTAATTGCATTCCGGTCTAACCGAAACCAGATTCCCAAAGAAATTAAAGAAGAAAACCGAAATTTATACAGATTCTTCCTTACCGATTCTATTGAAATTGACAGTAGAGAAAATTACATCATCAGATTCAGACAGGTCGGAAATAACAACAGTAGGACCCAGAATAAATATTCAGGATATTTGTACGTCGATAAACAGACCTATGGACTAAAAAAAATACAGAGCAATAGCAAAATGCAAAATGAGGGCGCTATTACCAGTGTCTGGGTTCCTGTCAATAAAAAGTGGTTTTTATTGAAAGAAGATTATAAACTGAAGGTGAATAATACATTATTAAATCTTAATCTCGGATCAGGAAAAAATAATGAAAACAAAGGAAAAGAACGTAATGACTCAAAAAAATTCGGGACGTATGCGTACGCAACAGCAGATTATTTCAATATTCATACCCCGGTAGAATTTAAAGCAGAAGATTTTAAAGGATATACTTTATCCGTTAAAAATTCAGACGGAAGCCTGATGGACCAATACCGGACGAGTGATCTGAGCACCCGTGAAGAACTAGCCTATGATAAAATCGACAGTCTAAGCAACAAGTATAAATTAGATCAGAAAGTAAAGGGACTTATCGGACTGTTAAAAGGTAATTTAAGATTGGGCGTTTTTGATTTTGATCTGTCTAAAGTGGTCGGTTATAACAAATACGAACACTTCAGGCTAGGAGCAGGCGTAAAACTGAACGACCGTTTCAACAAATATATTTCTCCGGATGTTTATTTTGCATATGGAATATATGATAAGAGAGTAAAATTCGGAGCTGGAGTGGATGTTCGTACAACACTTCAGAAGAATTCATTTTTTCGTCTTGAATATGAAAATGATGTCATGGTTGCAGGAAGGTTTTCAGAAA
>DKLU01000163.1:5358-5977 GCA_002455915.1 Chryseobacterium sp. UBA6632 | reverse complement strand
TATTTTTATCAAAATTTATTCCTTGGCAATCCAATTTCATGTTCCTGAGGATACGGTTTCCTAAAAGTCACACTCACATCCTCTTTAATTTGACGGTGAATATCATATTGTTTTTCTTTATCATAAGAATACCGAGGATCGGATCATCGGCATCTTTGCCATTTTATGAATAGTAATGGTAGGAAAGTGAAAATCAACTTCAACCGTCCCGAGTAATAAATAACAACCACCTTCCTGAAAATCATATTCCTTTAAACTATTAGGAAATGTGCAGTATCAAAATAATCACCGTTGATATCGATCCAAGTCCCAAAATATATCGTCCCTTTTTTAGTGGGAACATGTTTTCTGGAAATAAGATATGCTAACATTTTTACCTGTCTTTTATGAAATTTCAACAAGTCTTTTACAAATACTGATCCTCTGTATTTGGTCTTTAATAAATCAAAAGGGCTACATGAAACCGGAAATCCAATTAACTCAATTTCATCAAATGCATCCTCGAAATTTTCTCTTTTAAGTTGTGGAAGTTTGAATTCCTGAACAGGTTCTTCAATTAACATCAAACCTCCATAATATAAAACTATGTCAAATGTGGAAACTATACCGGTTAATAAAG
>DKLU01000163.1:0-5235 GCA_002455915.1 Chryseobacterium sp. UBA6632 | reverse complement strand
AATAAAGTTGGCTCTGAGAAAATTCAACAAAATTCGCCTAAAATACTAACATCCATAATTCCAATATTGTTATTTAATATTCGGAGTAAACTTCTATTAAAAAAAAGAATTGTGAAATATTTTTTTAAATAAATCTTTTAATATATTTTAGTAATTTGGTTTTAAAATAGCCTATAAAAGTCCCTACAAAAAATAATAATCATTTAAATATGGCATTTAGACTAGAATGTGTTTCGAATTTATATAAAAATTTAGGTAGATTTGATGCAATTGTTGAGTTCACAGAATTGGCGGTTGTTAATTTTATAAAACAAGCCGAAAGTTCAGGAGACTTTAGTAAATTTATTGAGCAACAGTCTGATAGTTTACATATCAAAGTTAATTCTGTAGATGAATCTATATATCGTTCTAGAATATCTCAAAGCTACATTTTATCTGTTTATCAAAATGCCGAATTATTTCTTCATAAATTCAAAGAGGAATGTAACGACTTAAAAAATACAGATTGGAAACTTGACAATAGTTCAGATAACTTGCTTGTAAAAACTATTAGAAAAATCATTCCTATAAATCAAGGAAAAGAACGAATTGGAGAATTTAGACTTGAAATTTTTGACTATTACAGAGTTATTAGAAATAAATATTCTCATGAAATAATTCAAGATACTAAAGTTGAAAAGGCTTATATAAAAATAAAAAAATACGAAGATAAAATAAAAGAAAATTATCCCAAATTCTCTGCCCCAAACGAATTTGATAATATTTGTTTTGATGATTTTCTCTTATTTACAACTGTTTTAAAAGATATTGCTAATACTTTATCTGATATTATAAAACCAACAAATGAAGAATTAAAAAATTACTATCTTCGCAATGATTTTTATAAAGAATTAAATCAAAACCTAGAACGAAAAGAAAATGCTTTAGTTGGGCATATAACTTCGAAATTTGGTATTGAAAAAGAGGAAGCGAAAAAAATAATTTCATCACTGCGTCACTAGCTTAACGGTTAGAGCATCCTCCTCCATCATCTAATTTTCTTAATTATGTGATGAAGAGGAATGAGTCGGAGTTCGAATCCCCGGTGATGCACATCTATAGCTTTGATTAAAAAACTAAAACTTTAAAATGAAAAAGCTGAGAAATTACTTCAAAAGTTACTTACAACTTTTTATTGTTATCAGTATCTTATTGATAGCTTGTTCATTAATTTATCCTTTTTTAGTTAATAATTATTTTAATGATTGGACTCAAAGCGGAACATTTGGAGATACATTCGGTGCATTAAACGCTATATTCTCTGCATTAACTTTTTCTGGATTGATCATAACACTTTTAATTCAGAGAGAAGAATTAAGTAATCAAAGAACTGAACTTGTTTTGCAAAGACAAGAAATGAAAGACACGAGAAAAGAATTTTTGATAAATCGGGTTACAAATTTGGTATACAATCAGCTAGAAAGATTTGAGAAAAATATTGAGAATTTTTCTATAACACATGACGAAACAATATATAAAGGTCAAAATGCAATAATTTTTCTTTATGATAATTTAAATGTTACATTTCGAGGAGTTTTCGATTCTCATGAAGAGTACTTGAAGGCTAAAAAAGAAAGTGTTATTGCAAACAGCGTTCTACTAGCAAATAACAAATCAGAATTAAACAAATTTGCCCATATATCTTATAATTCGGTTAAAGTACTTAATGATTTACTTTTTTCTACCGATTTGGAAATAGAAGAGTTAGATAATCTAAAAAAGATGTTCTTTCGAAATATAGGATTTATAAATCTACGTGTTATTGAACGACTTTCTTCTCTCCAGTCAGATCAAAGTGAAACTCTTCAAACTGAAGATTATATCGATCACGACCTTGATGTTGGAGTGTTTAAAAAAGTTGAAATATTTCTGGAATATGTTATTGAAGTATACAAAACTAAATTAACCGAAGAAAACTTTCAAGAATTAAAAGAAAAGGCAGAAAAAGAATAACTTACAATTGTAATGACCGATTTCTAGCAGATTTGAAATGAATATAATCTGATAAAGGTTGTAGCATTAGTGGTAGCAACGTATAAAACTAAAACGTAACTACCTGATAGTAAAAGATAATTTTATATCCTCCAACTCCACAAAAAGAGGTTTTGTAAATTACAAAACCTCTTTTTTCTTATTACTTCTAAATTCCCAGGGTGAAATTGCTCGTTTATCAGACCAAAGCCCTATCTTTTTATTTCTGGCGACGAGTTCATAATTCTTTAGATCTAAATCTTTGGATGCTTTAAAATACCACCATCCCAAGCCAGCTTTTATAATTTCAGCAGACAGATATTTATCGTTGTCATAGAATATTTTAGCCACCGTACGCTTGTATCGGTCTTTATTCACTCTGTAAAAAGTCACTTTTTTACCGAAAACTTGCGAACTGGTAAATTGTTTTGCATTCTTACCAAAAGCTTGATTATTTTCGGGGCAATCAACTTCCGCTAACCTCAATGTTTCCTGATGATTATTTCCCAGCAAGACCACGACCGTATCTCCGTCTTTTACTTTTATCACTTTCCCTTTCGACTGCGCAAACAGCATATTACAGCCCATTAATAAGGCTATACCTACAAATTTCAACTTCATTTTTTTTAATTATAACTAAATTATTTTACTTGGCGATGCACCAAAATGTTTTTTAAAAGCAAATGAAAAATGAGAAAGATCTTCAAACCCTAAATCAAGATAAATGTCAGAAGCCATTTTTCCTTTTTCTAAAATTAAATAATGCGCCTCCTGCAATCTTTTTCTGAGCAACCATTTTCCAGGTGTGCTTCCGAAAATCTTTTCAAAATCACGCTTGAATGTTGCTAAACTTCTTCCCGTTAAATAAGCAAACCGATCTAAATTAACATTAAAATGAAAGTTTTTATTCATAAATGCTTCAATATCAATTTTGCCAGGTTCATTAAAATCAAACAAAATATTTTTTAATTCTGGATCTTCCTGAAGCAATAAAATCAGCGCTTCTTTTATTTTGAGATCAACCAAACGAGGATCTGAAAGTTTTCCTGAATTTTGATATATTAATAAGGAATGCATATAATTTTGAAGCTCCGAACTTTCATGCAATAACCACAACGGCTTATGATGCTCTTTTTTTTCGGAGATCAAATTATATTCAACACTAAAGTCTTTTAACGTTTGTTGATCGAGATAAATGGATAAAGACTGAAATTCGCCATTCGGAGGCGGTTGCTTGATAAATTTCAACAACTGATTTCTCCTCAAAAAACGGATAGAACCATCTTTTGCTGAATAATCATGAAAACCGTCGTTCAAAACCAAGTCTCCCGAGATCTGATAACTCAGCACATGATCCGACACAAAATGCTCTCCCTGTCGGCTCAGTTGCGTATAACAGGAATAAACGATATTGCCAAAATCTTCTCTTTTAGATTTCATTTCATACAAAAATAAGAAAATGAGACTGCATTTTTTACAGCCTCATCAATTAATTAAAATAACTCAATATAAGACCAAAGAACAACTGATTGAAAAATAAAAACTTATTTTATCATCAATCAACTTGGCTTTTTTACCTTTTTACTTTAAACTAATACCTTTGTGAGCCAAATATTGTTTACCGTATTCACTTTCAAACATACTCACCGCTTCATCATGATCGGTAGAAATCGTCACATCCAGCCATTTTTCAAATTCTGCCTTTCTCTGTTCGTCGGTTGCTCTCAAAATAGCCGCCGCTTCACTTCCTAACACCAAATGCAAAGGAGGGTTTTCGTTTTCCACAACATCAATCATTACTTTCGCCGCTTTAGCAGGATCACCCATCGGTAAAAATTTTCCTGAAGTTAGATGTTCTTTAATTCCGCCAACCGTTGATTCATATCCTTCAATGTCTTTAGCAAAGCTCATCGAAGAACCTGCCCATTCTGTACGGAAACCACCAGGCTCAATGCACGTCACTTTAATTCCGAGAGGTGCAATTTCTTTGCTTAATGATTCTGAAAATCCTGAAAGACCAAATTTTGCCGCCTGATAAATAGAAAGTCCCGCATTCCCTACTCTACCGCCAACAGAACTGATCTGTAAAATATTTCCCGAACGTTGTTTTCTCATATAAGGCAAAACCGCTCTCGTTACTTCAATCGGCGCGTATAAATTGACTTCAAGCTGATTTCGGACTTGCTCATTGGTAAAAGCTTCTGCCGCTCCAGTAATTCCGAAACCTGCGTTATTTACCAATACATCGATTCTTCCAAAATAATCCATCGCTTTTTCTACTGTTGAATAAATCTGTTCTTTGTTCTGAACATCCAATTCCAAAGCTAAAATTTGTTCCGGATATTTTTCAACCAAATCATTTAACTGTTGAGGATTTCTTGCGGTTGCCACCACGTAATCTCCTTTTGCTAAAACTGCTTCAACAAGATTTTTACCTAAACCTTTTGAACTTCCTGTGATAAACCAAACTTTTTTCATTTTTTTTATTATTGAATTTTGTTGATACAAATTTCCATCAATTTCACACCTCTTTGGTTTGTTAAAAAGCTCAACTTTACTTTGTTTAAAAAGTCATTTTAATTGAATCTATGTTCTTATTATATATAGTATCGGGTTTAAGAAAAATTTAATTTTAGTTAAACTGAAACCTTTGCATTAAATGTTAAAATATAAACTCCTGAAAACTAAAATAATACCCTCAAATATTATAAAATACATACCTACGCGCCACAAAAAAGAGTAAAAAAATGTTTTATCGTAAAGAATTTTATATATTTGCACCATCTAACAATTAAAAAAATAATTTACTATGTCAGACATTGCATCAAGAGTAAAAGCTATCATCGCTGATAAGCTTGACGTTGAAGAAACAGAAGTAACTCCAGAAGCTAGCTTCACTAACGATTTAGGAGCAGACTCTTTGGATACAGTTGAACTTATCATGGAATTCGAAAAAGAATTTAACATTCAAATCCCTGATGATCAAGCAGAAAAAATTACTACTGTAGGACACGCTATCGCTTATATCGAAGAAGTAGTAAATAAATAATATTCTTCAACAAAAAGAAATTAAAAAAAATTTATGGAATTAAAAAGAGTAGTTGTAACCGGTTTTGGAGCAATAACGCCGATTGGAAATAATGCAAAAGAATACTGGGAAAATCTTCTAAAAGGTGAGAGCGGTGCCGCTCCGATTACTCTTTTTGATGCCACAAACTTTAAAAC
>DKLU01000164.1 GCA_002455915.1 Chryseobacterium sp. UBA6632 | reverse complement strand
TATAATTACATTCAAAAAAAAATAAAATCAGAAAACTCAGTATACGCTAATATTTTCAATCTATATCGGAAAAAATTCAACCTCATTAAATTTATTTATATGAAAAAACTATTATACCTTATCGCCATATGTTTAGGTTTTACAAGCTTTGCACAAGGCTATTTACATATCTACAATTACTCAAGCTACGACCTTACGGGAAGGTTATATGCCAACGGAACAAACCCATCCTCTTGTCTTCCGGAAGTCTTTACTTCTTACAATGTTCCCGCAGGAGCTATGGTAGATATAAAATCTTTTAATACAAGTAATCTTGCAACTCCTCCAATTAACGGGTGGGCGGTAAGAACAGCCCCTACTAGCGGCAGTGCAGTTAATGTTGCCGTTCCTTCAGGATTATTGATAACTATGGGAAATCTTACACGCTGGCATTTCTACTGGTTTCAAACAAGATATGCAGGAACTTCTACTCAAACGCCAGATCCCGATTTTCCTATGGGCGAGAATTTATGCGGCTGGAGCACTAATAGCACAGATGTATATGGTGTAGTGACACAGGCAAAATGGTACTACGATCCTGTAACCAACGAAACAACCCTTATCGTTAAAGATATTTAATTTTATTCGCATACTTCTAAAGAATCTGCCTCTACATTGAGGCAGATTTTTTTATTAAAATACGTCAACTTTTGGCGTACTCCATCAATAGCTTTGTATATAAGAAATCATAAAATAATAGTATGGACAAAGTGACTTTACAAAGAATTGAAAAACTTCACCCTTACGTAAGAGAAGAGGTAAAACAGATTATCAAAGAATGTGACGAAGCGCTCACCGGAAGGGCAAAAATCAGAATTACACAAGGGTGGAGAAGCTTTGAAGAACAGGAAAAACTTTACGCGATCGGAAGAATTACTTCTGGTAAAAAAGTAACCAATGCCAAAGCTGGGCAAAGCATTCATAACTACGGATTTGCAGTAGATATGTGCTTGATTATTGATGGCAAAACAGCAAGCTGGGACACAGCAAAAGATTGGGATAACGACGGAATTGCCGATTGGTACGAATGCGTGAAAATTTTCGCAAAACATGGCTGGGATTGGGGCGGAAATTGGAAAACGTTTAAAGACCTTCCACACTTCGAGAAAAAGGAAATTAAAACAAAAAAAGGAGCGGTAAAAGCAACTTGGAGAAACTTAGCCAAAATGGCTAAAAACAACTATGGTTACGTGATTTTTTAATTCTCATTTATTTGAAAATATTTTTTAATACGACACGTTCTGTCGCCACCTCCCACTATCTTTGTTTTATAAGAAAAGTACCAGAAATATCGACATAAAAAAGCTAAAACCAATAGTCACTTCCGAGGAAAACTATTGGTTTTACTTGTCTAAAATTGTAACAAATTTCTTAAAAAATTAAATATAAAACATGAAAAAAACAACCATTCTTTCTTTGGACGGCGGCGGAATCAGAGGTATTATTACTTGCATCATTCTGCGCTACATAGAAGAGCAATTACAGATTCACGATAAGCCGAGCGCCAAGCTGGGAGATTATTTTGATCTGGTTGCGGGAAGCAGCACCGGCGGGCTGATTGCTTCCATCATTCTATGTCCCGATGAACACCGGAAAGCAAAATATTCGATCCAGAAAGGGCTTGAATTGTATGCTGAAAAAGGTGGTGATATCTTTCAGGTTTCTTTTTGGGAAAGACTCGTAAATCCTTTTGGATTATTAAATGAAAAGATCTCTCAGGAATCTCTTGAAAAAAATTTGAATGATTTTTTCGGAAATTTAGAATTAAAAGAACTAATAAAACCATGTTTAATAACAAGTTATGACATCGAAAACAGAAGAGCAAAATTATTCAATTCTTGGAAAGCCAACCTCAGCACAGATAATTTTTATGTAAAAGACGTTTGTAGAGCGACTTCCGCGGCTCCCACGTATTTCAGTCCGGTTCAGATAAAATCGATGTACGGGCAGATTTTTAGTTTGATTGATGGCGGAATGTTTGCGAATAATCCTGCGCTTTGTGCGTATGCAGAAGCAAGAAAAATTCCTTTTGCGGAAGTCTTTAAAAATCATCAGAAAGCCAATCATCCTGTGGTAAATGATATGATTTTTGTTTCTATTGGAACAGGAATTGAATCAAAATCATATTCTTTCAAAAAACTGGAAAAAGCTGGAAAAATTGGCTGGATTAATCCGATTATTGATATTTTGATGTCGGCAAATGCAGAAACCGTTGATTATCAACTTTGTCAAATGTTTCAAACATTAGGCCTAAGAAATCAGAAAAATTATTATCGACTAAATCCTTCGTTGAAGAACGCATCTCCCGCGATGGATAATGTAAAAAGATCGAATATAGAAAATTTAATCCAAGCCGGATTAAGCTATATCGACGACAACAGAGATATTCTGAACCAAATTGTTCAGAAATTAATTAAAAATAAAATCTAAGATTCAGGATTTTTACTATTCAACTAAACTTTTAAAATAAATTTGAAAAATTTAAAAACACGTCGAGTTTTGTCGCTTTCAGTAAATATCTTTGAATCAGAAAATTAAAAACAATAACCGTGAAAACTCACAATGATGAAAAATGTTAATACATCAATAAATTTCTTTATTTCAATGCTTTTATAAATCGTAAAAAGCATTCGTTAATACAATTTATTTTCCTTAATCGATCTTGATTCAGTATCTCAATAAGGTCTTACAAAGATGCTGAACAAGAGAGATTATGCCCAATTAAGATTAGTTTGCTAGCACTAACTATATTTTTTTCAACTTAATAATTAACATTTTAAAACCATTCACAAATTATGGCAAATTTAGTACAAGAATTAAACAGTTTAGATTTCAGCGTTTATATTGGTGGCCCATTGCAGGCTGCAGTAAAAGCTCAAAATGATGCCTCGATGGCACAGGTAGAATTTATCAAAGAAGTGGGTTTCAACGGAAACAATCTGAGATATGTAGATTTCTCGTTCAAAAAAACTATTCCGGATGCAGTAACAGGAGTTCCGGCAGAGTCTCAAGTTACTCTACAGGTTCCATTTTTAACGATGCTTACGCTTCCTGCGATAAGAATCGATGAAATGACCATTGATTTCAATGCAAGATTGAATTCTATCGAAACACAAAGCAAAGATGCTACATTCTCTGGTTCAGCATCATTAAGTGCAAAGTTCTGGAAAGTAAAACTGAACGCAAGTGCTTCTTATAAGAAAACAACTTCTAGCACATCAACAACTGAAAAAACATACACATTAGGAGTGCATGTAAGAGCGGTAAATGATGAATTGCCGGCGGGTCTTACAAGAGTTCTTGATATGTTGGAAGATTCTATCGCTGCAATCAACGGATTGCCTGTAGCTGGGAATTAATAACATTTTCGGATGGTTGCTCCGGCAGCCATCCTTTTCCTCTGATTTTTAACTTAAAAACAAATTTACCATGCCAACATTAAATGAATATCTCGGCGGAATTGTATCAGAAATTACCGCAGCCAGAAAAATGGCCGATATGCAAACTGTAGAAATTGCAAAAGAATATGCAAAAGATGATCTTTTAAAACATTTTTCTATACCGAGAATGAAGGTGGGAACGGTGGATCTTACGGTTCCTTTTGCCAAAGCGGCGCCCTCTCCCATCCTATCTTTTACAGAATTTGCTTATGCTGAAATTATCAAAGTTGCCCAAACAGATTATAATCCTTCCGACGCGAAAAGCGATAAAAGTCTTAAAGATTTTTTAGTAGATCTTCAGGTTTATTATAAAAATGGTTTGGAAAAGGCTAGAATCGACAAAGTAACCGTATTTACTGAAGCTCACATGTCTTATTTTGATGTCATTCCGGGCTATACGGCAGAATTTTGCGAAACCCTTCCTAATTTTTCATGGAAGCTGATAAAACCTGAAACATTGAAAGAAAAAATGTATCAGCGTATTTTTAAAGAAGCAAAGAAAACCATCGAAAATAAACCCGATAACGACTACGAAGTAATTGTAGAAGCCAGTAAACTGATGGAGCTTGATCCTAAATGCCTGATCGTTGCTAAAATGAGCGTAACCGAATCTGGAATGGAATGGTCTAAATATGAAGACATCGACGGCAATATCATCGAAACTTTAATTCCTGAATAAATATGAAAAAATCACAATTTGTTCTCATTACACAGCTTAAAGAAAAATTGATGCTCTTCCCATCCATAGTTTCTAAACTGGAAAAAAAAGATCCGTTTTTTGTAGAAACTATTGTAGAATGGCTGAAATCTTCGGAAGATATATTTTCCACATATAATATTAGCGCTGTATCTGAATTGGCAGGATTTAGAAGCAAAATCATCGCTACCAGAACGAACGATACACGAGGAACCAATATCCGAAAAAACCAAACCAAAGTCGCAGCCAATATTTTGTATGATATTCAAAGTACTGTTTTGACTGTTTTAATGCCTTTTGAAAAGAAAATGGATGAATGCAGAGAACTTGTAAAGCAATTGCTTGCACTTCTTCTTCAAAAAGGAACAGAAACTTATCATCCGGAAACTTCATTTGAAGCCTTTGTAAGAACAATCTGGTACACAATGCTTTCAGATCATGAACTAAAAATGGGAGCAATTAAACTCAAGTCAATTCTTTCTGAAACAGATATTGTGATGCTTATTGGTGACGAAATTGAAATTGAGGAATTTTCTTAGTTCAAATTTCAATAAGATTAAAAAAATAACTCAGCGACATGAGTTATTTTTTTGTTTTTAGCCATTTAAACAATTAATAAGCTTTTTGGCTTATAATTAACCAATATAAGTTTGAAAGCTTATAAAAAAGAGACTGATATTTTTTTAAAAAATTTTTAATAAAGATTTTATACACGTCAAGTTTTGTCGCTATCGCCGAGTATCTTTGAAGTATAAATAAAGCACAAAATTAATCATCAAAAAAACTTTAAAAAGCCATTTGAATTCACTATCTAAAAATGTTGAACAGCCAAAAGTATGTTCAAATTTTCACCAAAATCATCAAAACCAAAACATGGAAACACCAAATCACAATCCTGATAAAAATTTTGATGAAGACCTCTACACCATTGAGTGGAGCGACATTGAAAACGCAGAGATAGATTATGAAAACTACCTCAGCGACATCGAAAACTTTTTTAAAGAAGATTTTGAAAAAGATACGATTG
>DKLU01000343.1:1675-9426 GCA_002455915.1 Chryseobacterium sp. UBA6632 | reverse complement strand
GGGATGAAGGGCAACAATTAGCAGAAAATATGAAAGCTTCTGGAATTGAGGTCGAAACAGTGGTTTACAAAGAGATGGTTCATGGTTTTATGCACATGGGGGCTGTTTTAAGAGAAACTAAAGAAGCAGTGCAGGAAATCGCAACATTTACGAAAGAAAAGTTAAAATAATTTCAGAGAATTTTACATGAAAAAATACGCATACATTGGCTTTTTAGGATTTCTAGCCGTTATTACCACAGAATTTGGAGTCATTGGAATTTTACCACAAATTGCCGAACATTACAAAATTAGCATCGATAAAGCGGGCTATTTATTAAGCGCTTTTGCTTTGGTAATCGCACTTACAGGTCCTTTTATGACTTTATTTACTTCAGGTTTTGACAGAAAAAAAATTATGTTTACTTCCATTGCCATATTCCTGATTACAGGGTTTGTTTCCTCGTTTTCACCTCCGTTTTGGGTTTTAATGCTGGTTCGGATTCTTCCCGCTTTTTTGCAGCCCGTTTATATCGCGACAGCTTTGTCAGTTGCCGTTTCGAATGCTGAAGAAAGTAAGAAAAATGAACTGATGAGCATTGTTTTCAGTGGAGTAACTGTAGCAATGGTTACCACGGTTCCTTTTGCTACCTGGATCTCAAGTTTGTGGTCTTGGGAATATTCATTTATGATTCAAACTGTTGTAAGCTTTATTGCATTAATCGTGATTTATTTTATGCTTCCTTCAATGCCTGTAAAAGAAAAGAAATCATACGGAACCCAATTAAAAATTCTTAGTCAGCCTACTTTTATTTTAAGTACGGCAGCCAATTTTTTCATGATTACTGCATGGTTTTCAACATATAGTTATTTTGCTGATTATCTGAATAAAGCGGAGGGAATGAATGAAACAATGGTAAGTTATATGTTATTTGTTTTCGGAATTATCGGAGTTATCTCGACTTGGTTAGCTGGAAAAATGCTTAATAAAAATGTAACAAGAACCACAGCATTTTTTCTTTCGGGAACATTAATTATTCCTGTTTTACTGTATTTTTCAAATGGAAATTTATTATCGACCATTGTGGTCATCGGAATTTGGGGTTTTATGTATTCGCCAAGCTTCCTGAATGCTTCTACTTATATGATCTCATCCGTACCCCATTCTCTGGAATTTGCAAACAGTTTGGCAACTTCATTCGGGAATTTAGGGGTAACATTAGGAACCACTTTAGGCGGCTGGATGATTGTAACTAAAGGAGTGGAATACAATCCGTGGATTGGCTTCGTGTTTGGTATTTTGGCTTTTTTAATGATGATGCTAAGAAGTTTTTACGAGAAAAAAGAAAGCAGAATATTGGTTTATAGAGAATAAAATATATTGTTAAATCACTAACTTTGACAGCAGATTTCAGCAATAAAGTTGGATTAAATTTTAATCTTAAATTATATATGATAATTGTAAACGAAGGACAGCAGTTTGAGATTTCAGAAACCCTTTTTGTTTTCGCTTTAGACTCGGAAGCGGGAAAAGTGTTTGATGATAAAAATAAATTGGTCACAGGTATCGGAAAAGTAAATGCTGCGATGGAATTAACGAAAGAAATTCACCGTAAAAAGCCAAAATTAATTGTTAATTTAGGTTCGGCAGGAAGTAAAAATTTTCATAAAGGAGACGTAGTTTGCTGTACAAAATTCATTCAGCGGGATATGGATGTAAGAGGGTTGGGATTCAGTTTGTATGAAACTCCGCTATCTGGAATTCCACCTGTTTTAGAATATGGTTTACAAAAAGAAAACCTTCCTGAAGGTATCTGTGGTAGCGGTGATAGCTTTGAAATGAATCATTCTGAAACTGCCTATAATATTGTTGATATGGAAGCTTATCCATTAGCTTTGATTGCAATGAAAGAAGAGATTCCGTTCCTGTGTTTAAAGTATATTTCGGATGATGCAGGAAGTGAGGCTGCAGATGATTGGTCAGTTCAGGTTCATTTAGCATCAGAAGCTTTTAATAAAATTTTATTCTCATAAATTCATAAGATCTGGAGAATTTTCTTCAGATTTTATTTTTGTTATTATTATCTTGTATTTAAATGTTTTAGAGAAAATTTTTAATGAAAATCAATTTTTATAAGCCTAATCATCCGATCTTGAAAAAGTATATCGAAGGATATTACTTCATGGCAAAAGATGATAATGATGAGCCTTTGAAATATTGTACTTTTCCGGATAATTACTTCATTATTTCGGCTTGTCAGAATATTACTTTCTCCCGAGAAAATAATACTATTGAAATTGATTGTTCTAAAGAAGAAAATCTCGTTATAGACTTTGTTTTCCGTTGCAATTCGCCCGTGGAAGTTCATTATAAAAAATCGATTAATGAAGTAACTGTTTATTTTAAACCGTTGGGAATTTATCATTTTTTTGAAGCGAATGAAGCCCAGTTTTTACAAGATGAAATAATTTCTTCTGATTTTGAAGAATTCATGAAAAATATTTTAAATGAAACTGATCAGAAAATTCAAATTGAAAAATTGGAAAATTACTGGCTCTCAAAATTTCAGGAAAAAGATTTAGAAAAAATTGAAAAAATTATAGAAGATTTAGATTCTGATTTAAATATTGAAAAAATAGCAAAAAAACATCAAATTTCCCGTCAGTATTTAAATAAAATATCAACAAAATATTTGGGAAAACCAGCTTCCGAATTTAGAAAAATTCAACGTTTTAGAAATTCAGTAAATCAGAATAAAAATGTTAAAAATTTAACAGAACTTTCTTATGAAAATCTTTTCTATGATCAATCGCATTTCATTAAAGATTTTAAGGATTTAACGAAAATTCAACCGAGAAAATTTTTCGAAAAAGTGAATACAGAACAGAAAAATATTTGGCTGTTTATTTAGTTTCCATTTTTACAATTTTAATCATTTTCATTGAAATAATTTTGCTTAAAATAAATAGCATTCAATGAAAAAAATAAGTTTTGTGATTCTTACATTATTCTATTCAACACTCTTTGCGCAAACAGACAGAACCGAATTGTTAAAAGAAATTTCAGTAAAAATCAAAGAAAATTACATTAATGAAAATGTTTTAAAAAGCATTGATTCATTATTTCAAAGTGAAATTAAGTCAAAAGATTTTAATGCTTTAAACGAAAAAGAATTTACAGAAGATTTAACCCGAAAATTAAGATTTGTTGCTAAGGATAAACATTTTTTCATCAAATATTTAGAAAATTATACATCTCAAAAAAGTATTAATGATACAGAGCAACAAAGACTAGATAATTACCATAATAGTCTGGAAAATTTCGGTTTTGAAAAAGTAGAACGATTAAAAGGAAATATTGGATACATTAATTATAAGGGATTTGCAGAAAAAAAATCGAGTCAAAAATCTTTAGAAGCTGTGATGAATTTTGTCTCTAATACGAATTCGTTAATTTTTGATTTAAGAGAAAATGGAGGCGGTGATAATAATATGTTGATCTTATTTTGTAGTTATTTTTTTAAAGATAAAAGCAATTTATATCAAACCTATTTTAGAAATTCAGGTAAAACGGTTAATAATAGAACCAAATCAAAAGTGAAAGGAGAAAAATATCTTAACAAAAATATTTATTTCCTGACGAGCGAAAAAACATTCTCCGCAGGAGAAGCTTTGGCGTATTTTTTACAGGAAAGAAAAATAGCAAAAGTAGTTGGTGAAAAGACAGGTGGTGCTGCTAACCCTGTTGATCATTTTTTCATTCAGAATAAATATATTTTGCTGGTTCCGACCGGAAAAATAACGTCTACTTTTTCAGGAAAAAACTGGGAACATGTTGGGGTTATTCCTGATGAAACGGTAAAGACTGAAAATGCTCTTAAAGTAGCTTACAGTTTAGCTTTGAAAGAAACTCTAAAAAATAAAATCAAAACGGAAATTTCTGAAACTGAAATACAAAATCTTATCACTAAATTAGAAGAATAAATCGAGAAAAATGAAGTTGATTACAATAAAAAAAGCTTCCACTGCAGAGTTGGAAATCATTCAAAAGCTTGGAAGGGAGACCTTTTACGAAACTTTCGCGCCACATAATTCTGAAGAACATATTCAAGAATATCTTGAAGAAAGTTTTACTTCAGAAAAAATAAATAACGAGTTAAATAATCCTGATTCTCAATTTTTTATTGCTTATGAAAAAGAAGAACCCATCGGTTATCTGAAAGTAAATTCAGGAAAAGCGCAAACTGAACTTCAGGATAAATCTTCTCTGGAAATTGAAAGAATTTATGTAAAAAGCTCGCATCATGGAAAAAAGGTTGGTCAGCTTTTATATGATAAAGCTTTGGAAATTGCTTTAAATGAAAATAAAAAATACCTTTGGTTAGGCGTATGGGAAGAAAATCTAAGAGCAGTTAATTTTTACAAGAAAAACGGTTTTATTGAATTTGCTCAACATATTTTTAGGTTAGGGAATGATGAACAGACTGATCTGATGATGAAAAAAGTTTTAGAATAAATCTTATATTTCATAGATTTCAGCATCTGTAAAAATATAGAATCTTCCTTTTTTAGGGAGATTTTTAGTATCCAATCCTGTAAATTCACTAAAAGCGGGAAGTAATAATTGATTTTCCGTTGCCACAAAGCAAGGCAGTTTTATTTTTTTTACCGGAGAATTAATAACAAATCCGGGATGGATATGCCCCGTAATCTGAAATTTTGGTTGTTTTTTTTCAAAATCGTGAATGAAAATAAAATTCTCTATTTCTAATGTTTCAGATTTAAAATTTAAACATAATTTAGATTCCAATTTTTTAGAAATTTTATCGTGATTTCCTTCAATCAAATAAAATTGTAAATCAGGATATTGACTTCTCCAAATACAGAAATCGTCAACATCCGAGTTGTCACCAGCATGGAGTAAATCACCAACAACAATAAACTTTTCAGGTTGAAAATATTCAATTAAAACTGATAACCTTTCCAAATCACTTTTCATAATATGATTAGCCAATGCAATACCATTTTTTCGGAAATGAGCTGTTTTTCCGATATGTAAGTCTGATAGGATCAATGCTTTTTCTTTCTTCCAAAAAGCTGCGCGTTGATTGGTTAAGGTGAAAATTTCGTTTTGAATTTTTATATTTTTCGTTGATATATTCATTTAAATTAAAAACATTTATATTTTAAAATTAACAATTAACTTATTGACCATTCATACAATTCACTTTATTTTTTTTGCTTGCTGAATCAGTTTCTGGATTCTCGCATCCAATCCTTCGCTGGAAAGCGTTTGCCGTAGGCTGTCCACTTTAATAGGAAAACTTAATGGGGTAAAGGTATTAGCAAATTTCAAAATAATTTTTGATTTTTCAATTCGTTTAAAGGCTTCTATTAAACGTTGCTCCTGTAATTGTACATTGAAAACTTCGGTATAAGCTTGCCTAACAAGAAAATGATTAGTGTCGTAATCTTCTAATACTTTAAAAATCAACCCAGCAGAGCTTTGTAAAGATTTATTAGAACGTTGTTTTCCGGCATAGTTTTGAATCACCATTCCGGAAATTACAGCAATATCCCTAAATTTTCTTCGTGCCATTTCAGCAGCATTAATACTTGAAATAACATCAATCATCAGGTTTTCTCTAGTTAAAATTTTGCTTAGTTTTTCTTCATTTAACGGAATTTCTTTATCACTAAACAATTCAAAGCCATAATCATTCATCGCCATAGAAAAGGAAATAGGAGCGAGCTTTGAAATACGGTAAGCAATTAAAGCTGCCATTACTTCATGCACTAGTCGACCTTCAAACGGGTACATAAATAAATGGTAACCTTCTCGGTTTTTAATCAGTTCAACCAAAAATTCATCTTCTTTTGGGATATGTGAACGTTCTTCCTGATTAATTAATAATGGATGTAAAAATTTCAGTTCCTTTTCCGATGATTTAGAATTTAAAGCTCCGGATAACTTTTCACGTAAAAAATGCCCTAAATTAGAGCTCAACGGTAACCTTCCGCCTAGATAACTCGGTGCAAATGCTTTTCCTTTTGAAGCCCGCACAAAAACGGTCATATCTTTGATCATAGCGACTTCTAAAACTCTTCCAGCTAATATAAATTTTTCTTCCTTTTTCAGTTTTGAAATAAAATATTCTTCTACCATTCCGATATAGCCTCCTGAAATAAATTTCACTTTCAACATTGCATCGCTGACGATAACGCCCATATTCATTCGGTGAAGCATTGCAATTTTTCGTGAAGTGACTTTATATAATCCATCTTCCATAATGACAATTTTATGGAATTCCTCATAGCTTTTTAAAATACTTCCACCAATAGTGAGAAAATCGAGAATATTTTTCCATTCATCATCGGTCATTTCTTGAAAGGCATATACTTTTTTAATCCTTTCATACAATTCGTCAGGATAAAATCCGTCACCAATAGCTAACGTCATTAAAAACTGAACTAAAACATCAAAGCATAAAACCTGTGGCTCACGAGGTTCAATGACTTTCTGTTTTACAGCTTCTTTTAATGCTGCAACTTCAATAAGTTCCAGAGAATGGGTGGGAACACAGTAAATTTTTGACGTTTCAAAAGGGGAGTGGCCGCTTCTTCCTGCACGTTGTAAAAATCTTGCAACTCCTTTCGCTGAACCAATTTGTATGACCGTATCAACAGGTTTAAAATCAATTCCCAAATCAAGAGACGAAGTAGAAACCACTGCTTTTAGTTTTCCAGAACTTAGGTTTTCTTCAATCCAGATCCGCAAATGTGCATCAATCGAACTGTGATGAATAGCAATTTGCCCTGCAAAATCAGGATATGCATTCAATAATAATTGATACCACATTTCGCTCTGGCTTCGGGTATTGGTGAAGACAATGGTAGAGTTTGATTCTAAAATAATGGGAACTACTTTGTCAGCCAGTTTTTGTCCAAGATGTCCTGCCCACGGTAAAATTTCAACTTCATCAGGGAAAACCGGAAGAATTTCTATCTTTTTCTGTTCTTTTGCGGTAATTTTTGTTTTTTTGATATCATAAGGAATCAAAACTTCCATGGCTTCATCAAGGTTTCCAATAGTTGCCGTAATTCCCCAAATTTTTATTTTAGGAACATATTTTGTCAGTTGAGAAATGCCTAATTCTACCATGACGCCACGTTTTGAACCTAATAATTCATGCCATTCATCAACGACAATTGTTTTTAATTCTTTAAAAAATCTTTCGTGATTTTTCTGTGCTAAAAGCAAATGCAAACTTTCAGGTGTAACTACAAGAATTTCAGGCATATTTCTCACCTGCTGCTGACGAACTTTAGGGTCGGTATCGCCATTTCGAACACCAACCACCCAATCTAAGACTATTTCGTCAATCGCTTCCTGCATTGCTTTGGCAATATCTTTTGAAAGGGAACGAAGTGGAGTGATCCAGATCATTTGTAATCCCTTTTTATAATTTTCGGGATGGTTTAAAAAATTCGTCAGTAAAGCTAGAAATACGGAAAATGTTTTTCCAAAACCCGTTGGAGCTACTACCATTCCGCTATAACCGTTTTCAAATTTCTGCCAGGTATCAATTTGAAATTTAAAAGGGGAAATACCTTTATCGGCCATCCATTGTTGAATGACTGTGAATCCGTTGGTATTTTCAAAAGTCGCCAAATTATTTTGTTTTTGATTTTTAACGTTAAGTTCACAAGGATATTTTTAACATATTCTCTGTATATTCTAACCGCAAAGGCGTTCCATTCAGCCAAGGCTTA
>DKLU01000343.1:0-1663 GCA_002455915.1 Chryseobacterium sp. UBA6632 | reverse complement strand
GCCTTTGCGATCGAAAAATAATTTCAAAGTGTTAAAATAAACCTCTGAAAACTTAGCGTTTATATAATTTATTGTATTAATTTTTTAATTTCTTCAATATCATCAATTTCTTCTACCGTTTTATCTTTTCGCCAACGTACAATTCTGGGAAACCGCAATGCGACACCACTTTTATGACGGTTGCTAAAACCAATGCCTTCAAAGGCAATTTCAAAAACAAGTTCCGCTTTTACAGTTCGCACAGGTCCAAATTTTTCAATTGCATTTTTGTTAACAAACTTGCTGACTTCCATAATTTCTTTGTCTGTAAGTCCGGAATAGGCTTTTGCGATGGTTACCAGTTTGTCATCTTTTTTCACCGCAAAAGTATAATCTGTATAGTAGGCACTTCTTCGTCCGCTTCCTTTTTGAGCATAAATAAGCACCGCATCAATGGTTAAAGGATTGATTTTCCATTTCCACCAATCACCTTTTTTCCTGCCAGAATGGTATGGTGAATTTTTTTGTTTTAACATTAAACCTTCGCTGTTAATTTCTCTCGAATTTTCTCTGATTTGATTTAAATCTTCCCAGTTTTCAAACTCGATAACCGGAGAAATTTTTATGTTTTCGGGATTTTCATTTAACAATAATTCTTCCAACATTGCCCGTCTTGAAGCTATGGACTTCTCCCGAAGATCATTATTTTCAAGTTCCAAAAGATCATAAGTGAAAACTTCAATTGGTATTTCGGAAAGCATTTTTTTAGTTAATGTTTTTCTGTTTAATCTCTTTTGTAATTCATTAAAATTTAAAACCTTACCATCCTTTACCGCAAGTATTTCTCCATCTACAACAAAATTACCTTTCATGTTCTGAACCGTTTCTTTGATTTCAGGAAATTGCTCTGTGATCAATTCTTCGCCTCTTGACCAGATAAAAACTTCGTCGTTTCTGCGAATAATCTGCCCGCGAATGCCATCCCATTTGTATTCGATTTGCCATTCTTCAGGAGTTCCCAGTTCGTTTAATTCTTTTTCTAAAGGATAAGCCAAACAAAAAGGATACGGTTTTGAATTGTCTGGATTAATTTTTTCCGCTGAAATCAATTCTTTAAATGAAATTTCGTCAGGTTGCCATTTCCCCATTAGACTATGCGTCAGAGCACTGGATTCCTGTCCTGAAAATTTGGTTAATGCGTTAATTAATGTTTTATCTGAAACTCCAATTCTGAAACTTCCACCAAGTAATTTGTTGAAAATCAATCGTTCTGTGTAATCTAAACCATTCCACGAATTCAATACGTATTCTTTTTTTTCAGCATCTGTTTTATTTTTTAAATCAATAATATCATTCATCCATTCGGATAGTGACTTTTCAATTTTTTCGTTTGGAGGTGGTAAAATCAATGAAAGTGTTTCACCAAGATCTCCCACTGAAGAATAGCTTTCCTGAAAGAGCCAAAATGGTAATTTTGTGATTTCCAACGCCCATTCTTTCATATAGTTTGTATTCACATTTCGCTTCGGTCTTTTGCCTGTAAATAA
Source organism: Chryseobacterium sp. UBA6632 (assembly GCA_002455915.1). Classification (GTDB taxonomy): domain Bacteria; phylum Bacteroidota; class Bacteroidia; order Flavobacteriales; family Weeksellaceae; genus Chryseobacterium. The sequence continues at coordinate 137 of DKLU01000343.1, read as the reverse complement.
AGCAATAAACCATAATTTATCCTCATCAGGAGCTCGTTCCAGATAATCGATGATTGCATCAATTTTGGCATTGGTTTTATTGGTGCTTTCCAAAGCGTTGATCAGTTCAGCAAAATGTTTCATTTGTTTATTTTTTT
>DKLU01000340.1 GCA_002455915.1 Chryseobacterium sp. UBA6632 | reverse complement strand
TAATAATGCAGGTCTAAATTTGCCTTCAAAAAAATGAAGAAGACTTTAGCTACTTTTGCAGTTTTTTTACTCCCTCTTTATCTTACTGCCCAAGAAATTAACATTTCCGGAAATGTAAAATCTGAAAACGGCTCCAGTGTTTCTGGTGTGAGCATTACCGATAAAAACAACGGTAAAACGGCTACTACGGATGCCAATGGTAATTTCACCATTTATGCCAATCCGAAAGATATTCTTGAATTTTATTCACCCGAATTTTCGATGTACACGGTAGAAGTTTCCAACAGAAAAAACTATTCTGTTGTTCTGAAGAAAGTATCTGAGAAACAAATTGAAGGCGTAGTAATTACCGCATTGGGAATTGCCAAAAAGAAAGAAAAGATAGGATATTCTACTCAGGAAGTCGGAACTAAACAATTTGAAACCATTACGACACCAAGTATCGGGAACTTATTTTCAGGACAGGTTGCCGGTTTGAATGTTTCTAACCCAACGGGAATGCAACAGACTCCTGAATTTACTTTGAGAGGAAACTCAAACTTAGTTTTCGTGATCGACGGGGTGATTGTAGAAAAAGAAGTTTTCCAGAATTTAGATCCCAACAACATCGATAATATCAACGTATTGAAAGGAGCAACCGCTTCTGCCCTTTACGGATCGAGAGGAAGATACGGTGCTGTTTTAATTACGACAAAAAGTGCTAAAAAGAAAGGTTTCTCTGTAGAATTTTCTCAGAACACGATGATCACAGGAGGTTTTACCAATCTTCCGAAAACGCAGACAGAATACGGAAACGGTTCGCACGGAAAATATGAATTCTGGGACGGTGCCGATGGTGGTGTAAACGATGGTGATATGATCTGGGGACCGAAATTTGTTCCCGGAACTAAAATTGCCCAATGGAACAGCCCAATCAGAGACAGACAAACCGGAGAGGTGATTCCGTGGTACGGAACGGTTGCCGGAAGTATGTATAATGATAAATCGAGATATGAAAGAGTTCCGATTGACTGGGAATATCATGATAATTTAAAAACCTTCATGAAACCAGCAGTTATCAACAATAATAATTTTTCTATCAGCTACAGAAACAATAAAGATGTGTACCGACTGTCCGGAAATTTTATGAATTATGACGACAGAATTCCCGGAGCTTATCTTCAGCGATATGGCGTTAATTTTTCATCAGAAAATCATATTACCGACAAATTAATTTTTAATACTAAATTTAATTTTAATCAAACCTTTACGCCCAATATTCCAAACTACGATTACAATCCGAGTGGTCACATGTACACCATTCTGATCTGGATGGGTGGCGATGTAAACGGAAAAGATCTGAGAAATCACCTTTGGGTTCCCGGTCAGGAAGGCAGAACACAGGCTAACTGGAACTACGCATGGTACAACAACCCTTGGTTTGGATCTGAATATTATAAAAATAAAAACAGAACCAATATCATCAATGCGCAGACTGGTTTAGAATATAAAGCAACGCAGGATTTTTCAATAAAAGGAAAAATGTCGATTGTTGAAAATCATAATAAACAGGAGATTTTCAGTCCGTATTCTTATTTCAATTACGATGCACCGAGAAGTGGCGGATATATTCTGAATGATACTAAAACATGGAACCTCAACTATGATGTTTTAGCGACCTACAAAAAGAAAATCTCAGAGGATTTCGGATTTACGATCAACGCAGGAGGCTCTGGTTTTTATTATAAAAACAATCTCAATAAAGCTTCCACAGACGGTTTAATAATTCCGGAGGTTTATAATTTTGATAATTCCATTGGGGCAATAAAAAATTATACGTATTTAAAAGAAAAATTAATTTACAGTGCCTATTCAACGATCGATATCGATTTATTTAATGCTTTCTTCATCAACGTTTCTGGGCGTAACGACTGGTCTTCTACCCTTCCAAAAGCCAACAGATCTTACTTCTATCCTTCCGCTTCGGTAAGTGCGGTGATCTCTAATTTGGTTAAAATGCCGGAATCTATTAATTTATTAAAACTTTCTGCTTCATGGGCGAAGGTGGCCTATGATTTCCAGCCTTATTCCATCAGAAATTATTATCAAAACAACAGCGGAATTGCTTATAATGGAAACCCAACTTTCCTGTATCCCAAAATTTTAAATGTTGAAAATACATTAAAACCTGAACAGACAAAATCTTATGAATTGGGGCTAAGTGCAGGTTTATTTAACAACAGAGTGACGTTGGATGCTACCTACTTCAGAACATTGGATTACGACAATATTCTTGAATTCCCAAGTGCTGAATCTTCAGGGTTCACGTCTCAATATGTAAACGGGAACGAATATACAACCAAAGGTTTTGAAGTTTCCCTAGGTTTGGTTCCTGTGAAAACAGCCAATTTTACCTGGAGATCATTAATCAACTGGAGTACTTACGAACAGAAACTGTCATCCATCTACGCAGGAATGCCGAATTATAACAATATTAAATTGGGCGAAAGAATGGACAGCTATTACGATACCACTTGGCAAAAATCTCCAGACGGAAAAGTAATTCTGAATGCCGATACAGGAATGCCAACAAGAGCAACCACACCTACCAACTTAGGACATTTTGCGCCAGACTGGACTTTTGGTTTCAACAACACCTTCAAGTATAAAAAATTATTATTAAACATCGGAATCGACGGAAGCATAGGTGGTGTGATGAGGTCTCAGGTAGTTGAGAAAATGTGGTGGGGCGGAAAACATCCGAACTCTACCCAATACAGAGATCTGGAATATGCCAATCCGGGAACCTATTATTTCGTACCAGACGGGGTAAATTACAATGCGGCTACAGGAGCTTATACTCAGCATACCAAAGCAATCAGCTTCCAGACATGGGCACAGAATTATCCTTATCAGGCAAGAGTAACAGAGGATGAAAATGAAATGTTTGCCAATGTTTTCGACAGAACTTTTATCAAGCTGAGGTCTGTTGTGTTAGAATACGATTTTTCTTCTTTGTTGAATCCAAAAGGAATGATCAAAGGGTTCACCGCCAATATTTCAGGATACAATCTGGCGATGTGGAAAAAATCTAAAAACCTTTATTCAGATCCGGATTTCAAAATCGGAAATGTAGAAGATGGCTCAGGAAACGATATTCAGGATCCTTCGAGCAGATGGTTCGGAATCGGGTTTAATCTTAAATTTTAATTAAAAAGCATTTAATCAACATGAAAAATAGTATAAAATCATTATTTGTTGTCGGATTATTGGCCTTAACTTCTTGTGAAAGCAGCCTGGACACTATCAATGAAAATCCAAACGATCAGGCAAGCATTGATCCTAAATTTCTTTTAACCTATGTTTCAAAAGACGCCTTTCAGGTCAATGGTGATAATATGTACGCCTCCCGAATGCTGATCGGAACAGATGGGGAAAATGTGTATCAATATATGAAATGGAATACCACTTCTTTCGGAATCTACTCTACAGGTCTTTTGAATACGGTGAAAATGATGGAAGAAGCAGCGAAGATCAATAATAAAAACTATCAGGCGATCGGGAAATTTTACAGAGCCTATTATTTCTATAATTTAAGCTTAAAATTGGGAAGCATTCCTTACACAGAAGCGGTAAAAGGAGAATCCGGAATCACTCAGCCTAAATATGACAGTCAGGAAACTGTAATGGCAGGAATTTTATCTGAATTGAAAGAAGCCAATGATCTAATCAATACCACCGATAAAATTGAAGGCGATATTATATACAACGGCGATGCGACGAAATGGAAAAAGCTGATTAACTCTTACCGTTTGAAGATCTTACTTTCACTTTCTAAAAAAACAACAGTCGGAACTTACACTATTGTCACAGAATTTGCGACTATTGCAGGAAATCAACCATTGATGACCTCAATTATGGACAATGGCGAACTTAAATTTGCAGATGCCGCGGACAGCAGATATACCATGTTCAACAACAGCGGTTACGGTTCGAGTTTGTATATGGCAGATTATTTTATCAATATGTTCAAAGACAGACAAGATCCTCGTTTATTCACTTTTGCTGCACAAACTACAGGAGCCAAAGAAGCAGGAAAACCCCTTACAGACTTCACAGGTTACAATGGAGGAAATCCTACCTCATCGTATTCTGATAATGCCGCCTTGATTACGGCTAAAAATATTTCTAAAGTCAATGACCGTTTCTACAAAGATGCGACTAATGAACCTTCGAATATTTTAAGCTATTCTGAATTAGAATTTATTATGGCGGAAGCTTCCGCAAGAGGTTGGATTACCAGCTCTCCAAAAACGCATTATGACAATGCCATTAAAGCCAACTTTACTTTTTATCAGACCTATGTAAAAAATCCGAATCAGTATTTTGCAGGCTTTGATGTGAATCAATATTTGGCAACTCCGCTGGTTGTTTATAATACTTCTGCCTCTTTGCCGAATCAGTTAGAGAAAATTATGACCCAGAAATACATGACGATGTTTCATCAGGGACAATGGACTTCCTATCAGGATTATCTGAGAACAGGCTATCCCAATTATCCTTTACAGACAGGAGTTACAGCACCATTCAGATTCAGATATCCACAGACGGAGTACAATTACAACAGCAGCAATCTTCAGTCGGCATTATCCTCTCAATACGGAGGAAATGATAATATCAATTCAAAACCTTGGTGGTTACAGTAAAACGTGGAGTTTTGTTTAAAATTTCATAAACATTTTCAAACATTAAGGAAATTAAGATTTTAAATAATTTATACTTAAAAATCTTAAGAAAATCAATTTATTGATTCTTAATTCTTAGCACTATATAAATTTCTTAAATCCTTAATGTTTA
>DKLU01000209.1 GCA_002455915.1 Chryseobacterium sp. UBA6632 | reverse complement strand
TTGTTCTAGCGAAAGAGATTTTATTCTAAGTTTAAATAATTTCACCTGAAGAAACTCCCAGTCCCAACGTTTTTGTTTTTCGGCGTTATGCATTTTGATTTCCTGCATTCCGTTGATGAGTTCAATCACCTTACTTTGCTCCTGAGAAACCTGTGAGAATCTTTTATAATCTAATTCTTTTCTTTTTTTAAGGAAGAAAGTAATCCAGCCGATGTACAGCGCTGCTCCAATGATGTAGACGATAAATAGTTGATAATCATACATCAACAATACGATGCTGAAAATAATAAGATTCACCAAAGAAAATAATGTATTGAGCGAAGAACTCGTTAATAGCTGTTCAATTCTATGGTGATCGTTGATTCTCTGCATGATATCTCCCGTCATTCTGGTATCAAAGAAACTGATGGGCAGCTTCATTAGCTTGATAAAGAAATCTGAGATAATCGAAATATTGATTCTTGCTGAAAGGTGCAATAAAATCCAGCTTCGGATCATTTCTATGCCCATTCTTCCTAAGAAAAGCATGATTTGGGCAAGCAAAACAAGATAGATGAAATTTAAATCCTGATTCTGAATTCCCACGTCAACGATACTTTGGGTAAGAAAAGGGAATATTAAAGAAAGTAAACTCCCTGCCAAAAGCCCAATCGCTAATTGTATAACAAGTGTTTTATATTTCAACAAATATTTTGAAAGAAATGAAAAACTGGCTTTGCTTTCTTCTTCTTCAAATTCTGTCTGGAAAAATGCAGGAGTTGTTTCAAGAATTAAGGCAATTCCTTCTTCGGTATTTTCGTTGGCATTTTCGCCAATCCAACTTTTGATGAATTCTTCTTTGGTATAAGTTATAAGCCCATAGCTGGGATCTGAAATATATACTTTATCATTTTTATCTACATCGTAAACGACCACAAAGTGATTTTTGTTCCAATGCACAACACACGGCATCGGAACTTCTTCTTTAAGTGTTGTAAAATCGATTTGCACACCCAGTGAGCGAAATCCAAGATCTTCGGCGGCATCGCTCAAACCAAGCAAGCTGCTTCCTTCTCTTGTGGTTTCAGAAAGGTTACGAATCTGTTGTAAAGAAATGCTTCTTTTATAATATTTACTTACAATCCTCAGGCAGGTTGGTCCGCAATCTTTGGAGTCTGGCTGGATGTAATTAGGGAATTTTTTCTTCATTAACTCTTGTAGAATTAGAGACTATACATATATAGCCTCTAATTTATATGTTATTTGATTTAGTTTAGTTTGAATTACAAAAAATTAATTTCTACAATTCATCATCGTACAATAATTCATCAATAAAGAACCAGATATCTTCGCGATCGTATTTATCTGGGAATTGATGACCATTAATAATAATGATAGGGGTAAAATTCAATCCGTTATTTGTATTGTCTTTGGACATTTCAATAATCGGATTAAGGTCTTCAGCATGATCTCCTCTTCCGGATTTTGCATGAATTTGATCTTCATTTTTAGTTTCAAACCATTCTTCAACAGTTTCAAGAAACTCTTTATGAGATTTGTTTTTGTAAATGTGAACGAAATCTGATATTAATCCGGTGTATTTTTCCGGGCTTCTGTCTGGAAAATAATTGAATCTTAATTGTGCTGAAATTTCGTTTGGATATTTCTTTACAATATCTTCCACAATTTTGTGTCCGTCTTTACAAAAACCGCAGTAAGGATTGGAAACAATCGAAATATGAAGTTTAGCTTCAGGATTTCCCAATGAAAATGTTTGATTATCCTGAAAAGCAATTTTTTCGTTTTCCAGCAATTGACCTTTGAATAAGTCGTAATTTCTTTTGAATCTTAAATTTTTAGCATTCGATTTTTGTAATTTTTCTTTTTCTTCAAGTGTATTATTTAGATAAAGGATTGATGTAAAAGTGGCAATCCATAAAACAAGGCTTAATAAAACCGTTTTTATTTCAATAAATACATTTTCAAACAATAGAAAGCTGATGACCAGTTGAGCAACTAACACCGAAATAATCAATAGACAGACTCTGCAAAATGTTTTCTCTACAAATCCTTGAATGTAAAGTGAATATCCGATAGCTAAAACGGAAACAAAGGTAAATCCTTTAATGATATATGATGTTGACGGAAGGAATAGTCCTAAAATGGTAATTCCTATGAAATAAATTAATGAAAAGTCGGAAAATTTTAGCCCTAAAATGCTGGTTTTATCCTGTGTGATTATTTTATTACAAGAATTTACAGCCTGTTTTCCGCCGACTGTATCTCCACAAATGCTTCCGATAACCGTTGATGTATTTCCGAATTTTTGATTAAAAATTTCCAAAGAAATATAAACTCCCGCAAGAGAAAGTAGGTTAAAAATACTTTGATACCAGGTATGTGTTAATAAAGTATATGCAGCGATGAGAGCTAAAGCAAGGTAGAGAAGAGGTTTTATATTCAGCCCAGATTTACTTTCTGCATTTTCTGTTTTCTCAAATAAAAGTACAAAATCTGTTGAGCTTTTATGAAGTTCTGTTTTGTTTAAAGTTTTCGCCTTTTCTGAATATATTGAATAATTATTTCCTGTTTTTTTTACTAACGAAAAAGAATTATCAACAATGGCAATAAATTCTTCTGGCAGTTCATCCCAATATTGTTTTTCCAGTTCGTAGGCGTCATTTCGTACACCCATAAAATTTAAAGTATCACTAAATGCCAAAGCAGACGGATAATTGGGGTGAGAATTAAACTGGAACAAAAACTCCTGTTTATCTAGTTTTAAGTAGTGTATTAGTTTATCGAAGATCATGTTAATATTTTCAACTAAAATACGCAGATGTTTTAAAAAAACAAATATTTTTCTTTTACAAGTGACTTATTTTAATAAATTATTTAAAATCGTTAATAATTTGTTGCAAATTGCCGTGAATTAAATATAAAAGGAGGAAAAAATTCCTCCTTTTTGTTGAACCATCTCTAACTATTAAATAATCTAGAAATGCATTCCCACGTTTTGTGATTCATTTGAGTTTCATTATTTTTTACCGGTGTAAAAAATAAAAAATTATTAGTTGTGTCTTTACCCATTGCAAACATACACAACACTCTTGTGTGAAAAAAGAAAAGCTACTCTAGATTTATAAATTTAGAAATGATTTAGAGGTAATTTGTTTTTTTTCAGTGGTTTAATATGTGATATTTTTTTATTTATTTTATGTTTTTAGTGTGTTTTAAGGTGTGTGAGTAAGGGGAATATTTGTATTTATTTTGGATTTGATGGAAATTAAGTGCTTATTTATTGTTGGATAAATAAAGTGTTATTTAAATTATAAGTTGAGTGAAAAAAGTGATTTCTTTCTTGAGAAGTCAAATTCAATAATATTATGATCAATTTCAATCCTTTTTTTGTCAATTTTTAAGGTTGAATATAAATACAGAACTTTCAAGCCCAAATATGTTGATTTTCTGGAACTGGAAGATTTTGTAGATTTCAAAAATTTAATAAAAAAGAATTTAAAAGAAAGCGAATTCTCAATACAAAATATCCTTTCTAATGCAGAAGGCAAAATGCTGGAAAGCATTGTCCAAAGCCTATTTCATATGCATGTCAACAGAATATTTGTTTCTGATCAGAGATTGTTTGAAATGATTATCTATGATTATCTACATCGTTACTATAAAACCCTTTTCTTTCAAAATACTCAAAATTGAGATGGTTAAAGGTTTAATTGTTGTAGTAGGATTTTTAATTTAAATTGATTTAATAACATTTAGTTTAAATTTTTATTAAGATCAAAATATTTTCAATTTCACGATCTATCTCAATTTGAGTATATAAGAAAAACACAAAATCAAACATTTGTTTGATTTTGTGAATTATTGTAGTTAAATTTACATATCGAATGATTTTTTATCATTAATTATAATGTTTTTAAGAATGTCATTCAACTGTGAGATTTTCAATGATTGTTGTACATCTACTTAAAAATTCTTAAAGTTTTCATAAAGTTTTAAAAAAGAAGTAAAATGTTTTTGTAATTACAAAATATGTTGTACTTTTACAACGCCTTGAATGAGGGAACAAGTCAAGGTAATAAATTTTTTTTCATCATTTGTGTTTTTAGAATCGTATCGCCTGATACGATTCTTTTGTTTTTTAGGCTATTTTTCGTAGTGAAGTAATAAATCAATGAAATAAGAATAAGTGACAGAACCTTCCTGTTGATTACTCTTTAAAAACAGATTGTTAGTAAATCCGAAAAAGTCATCTAATAAGCCTTGGTGTTTGTAAATAAATGCTCTTTCGTACAATCTGTCTTTTTTCATTTCCTGAGAATAATTTTTTAAAGCATTTTTTACAAAGTTTTCATCTTCATATGCAATTGAATTCAACAAACTTTTCAGAGTATAATATTCTGTGCTATATCTCAGATCGAGATTTTGAGAATGTACTCCTATTAAATAACCTACAAAATTGGCTTCCTGCTCTCTTGCAAAGCCCAATTGATGCGAAGTTTCGTGTGCTGAAGTAAAAGGAAGAAAAGTAGAAGGTAATTCAGAATTATATTGTGCTTCTGCGGTGAACGGATTGTAATATCCCAAAATTCCGGTAAAGCTCATGATATTTTTAAACAGACTAGGTTTAAAAGAGTTGATCTGTGGAGCTTTTTTACTGGAAATAAAACTCGGGAGTTGTGATTGTTGATAGAGAATTTCTTTTTGTATCGATTTTAAATCTGTCACAATGAAAATCCCGTTTTTATCTTGACTGACAAGTTTTCGAGTGGCTTTACATTTTTCAAGATACTTTAAAGCTAATTCTTTTCTTCTTTCCAGCGAAGTGTCTGAAATGTTTCCTTTTTTAAGTTTAGCAATAATTGGAGTTTGGAAATACAGCATTCCCCAAAAAATCTGATAAATAAAGTAGAATGAATTAATGCCAATCAATAACTTTAAAAGACTTTTATTTCGGGTTTTCTTTTTAAAAGATGTAATAATGAAATAGAGAATAAAAATTCCCAATAAAGCATATAAAACATCGCCCATCGAAAACGGAATCCATGAAAATAAGATCTGATGAAAACTCTTCTGAATTTCGAAAAAATACTCAAAGAAAGAAATCATGAATTTCAGTTTGGAGAAGATAAAGAACAAAAGAAATTGGGCAAGTAATAAACCTGCCCAAAATCTCTTCTTATATATTATTTTTGTATTCTTAATGACCACTTCCTTTGGTGATTTTATCAAGATCAATTCCCTGAGATTTTAAAATTCCGTTAACTCGGATCGCATAGAATGCAAGATAAGCAAAACAGATAACACCTACGATATAACTTACGTGAATCGTTGCCAAATCTGCCACATATCCCTGAATCAAACTTACAATCCCACCTCCCATGATCATCATGACAAGCAAGCCTGAACCTTGATTGGTGTGTTTTCCTAAACCATTGATTGCTAAAGCAAAAACACATGGCCAAAGGGTAGAGCAAAATAATCCGACACTTGTGAAAGCGTATACGGAAACCATTCCTTTTGTAAACATACCGATTAATAAAGCGGCAATTCCGGCTACAGAGAAAATGAGTAACATTCTCGCAGGGTTTCCTTTACTTAAAATATCACAGATAATCATGGCGATGATAATTAAACCATATACATAGAAAGGTTTCAAATCATGATGCGCAATTGCATTTACTAATAAGAATACTGCAAAAGCTAGATAAGGTGCTAAAAATCTTAAAATCTTTTTAAATCCTGCGCTTAAATCAAACGCATCAACAGCGCCCGTCCAACGGCCAATCATCATCGAAGCCCAATATAATGATATGTACGGAGCAACATCTTTAGTTTCAAAGCCAAGATCTTTTTCCATATAAGCAGGAAGATTACTTGCTGTGGAAACTTCAACACCTACATACACAAAGATCGCGATCATCCCCATAATCAACTGTGGATAATGGAAAGCCGATTTTCGGTGTTCTCCAGGAGTAGAATCTTCTGTATTTTCAATATTTGTTGGCGTTACCGATGGCAGAGAAGAAAACTTCAACATAATGGCCACCAAAACAAAAGCGGCACCTAAAATAAGGTATGGTACTTTCACACTTTCAATACTTATATCTGTACTGGCTGCTGTAGCCGATCCGAAGATGGCGAAAGAAACAATAAGTGGTCCTATCGTTGTTCCTAAGTTGTTGATACCTCCAGCCATTGTTAATCTCTGAGATCCTGTTTCTGCAGGCCCTATTTCAATAGCCAATGGGTTGGCAACAATCTGCTGTAAGGAAAATCCAAGTCCTACAATGAAAAGACCGGCGATCATGAGTGGGAACGATCCCATATTGGCTGCCGGATAAAACAATAAAGTACCAGCTGCTGAAATAAGAAGACCTATGATAAGCCCGTTTTTGTAGCCGATT
>DKLU01000210.1 GCA_002455915.1 Chryseobacterium sp. UBA6632 | reverse complement strand
TAATTTTTTCTGATTATTTTCATCGGCTTCCGGTAAATCGTTCAACCCTTCAATTACTGCTTTTTCATACATCATACTTCCGCCCACTAAAATAACAGTATTATGATTTTCAAAAAGTTCGTTGAGTTTTTTCAAAGCATCTTCCTCATATTGCCCGATTGAATAATATTCCTGAACTGAAAGATTTCCGATAAAATGATGAGGTGCTTCCGCTAATTCATCTGCAGAAGGTGCTGCCGTCCCGATTTCCATTCCTTTGAAAAACTGTCGAGAGTCACAGGAAATAATTTCGGTATTGAAATATTTCGCCAAATCAATAGCCAATCTCGTTTTCCCAATTCCGGTCGGTCCTACTACGGAAATCAAATTTTTATTTTTCACGATGCAAATTTACGAAAATGAGGGAATTTTATTTTACTGCAAAAGAGTCAATAGAACATTTTGAAAATATTAAGTTTATCAAAAGTTCAAAAAAGCAGGATAAAAACTTTTTTACACTTTTGAATATCTTGAAATACTATTAAAATCTTTTGCCTCTTTTGCGGTAAAAATTGATTATAGTTAATACATAGACTTAAATGTTTATCTTTGTACGACAATAAAAAACTATGATTTTATCAATGACAGGCTTTGGTAGAGCCGAAGACGTTTTTGAAGGAAAAAAAATTACTATCGATATTAAATCACTGAACAGCAAAAGCTTTGATTTAAATATTAAAATTCCTTTACGTTATAAAGAGAAAGAATTTGAAATCAGAAAAATTCTTAATGATAGACTCATCCGTGGAAAAGTAGACTGCTACATCAATATAGAGAATCTTGAGGAGACGAACGATGTGAAAATCAATAAAGGATTAATTGATTCTTACATGAAAGAGCTTCGAAACATCGCTGGTGATGGACCCGATTTCGAATATCTGAAAATGGCGGTAAGACTTCCGGATGCAATCACTTCCAGACCCGATGAATTGGCAGAAGGCGAATGGGAATCCTTGGCAAAAATTGTTCACAATGCAGTTGATCGTTTCGAAGAATTCAGAAAAACGGAAGGAAAAATTCTTCACGAAGAACTGGAAAGAAATATTCAGAATATTGATAAAAATTTAGCGGAAGTCATTCCTTTTGAAGAAGAAAGAATTACAGCCGTAAAAGAACGTTATCAAAAATCTTTAAAAGAATTTGAAAATGTTGATGAAACTCGTTTTTATCAGGAAATGGCTTATTTCACAGAGAAATTGGATATTTCTGAGGAAAAAGTAAGACTTGCCCAACACTTGAAATATTACAAAGAAGTGATGGACAATGAAGATTTCAACGGGAAAAAACTTGGATTTATTTCTCAGGAAATCGGTCGTGAGATCAATACTTTAGGATCAAAAGCCAATCATGCACAAATCCAGAAATTGGTAGTGATGATGAAAGATGATTTGGAAAAAATTAAAGAACAGACGTTAAATGTGCTTTAAATTCAAAGTTTAATATTTAAAATTCAAGGTTAATTCCTTGAACAAATATACCACTTTTGAATAATGAGTTTAACTTTAAACCATAAACGTAAAACTTTGAACAAGAAAAAGGTTATCATATTTTCAGCGCCGTCTGGAAGCGGAAAAACGACATTAGTAAAGCATTCTCTGGAGGTTTTTAATGAATTACAGTTCTCAATTTCGTGTACAACAAGACAACCGAGAGGAACTGAAATTCATGCAGTGGATTATCATTTTTTAAGTCCGGATGAATTCAGACAAAAAATTTCAGAAGACGCTTTTGTTGAATTTGAAGAGGTTTATACGGATAAATATTACGGTACTTTAAAGTCTGAAGTTGAAAAAATCTGGAATCAGGGAAAAGTTGTAATTTTCGATGTTGATGTAAAAGGCGGAATTTCCCTGAAAAAATATTTTGGAGAAAAAGCATTGTCGATTTTCATTGAACCACCTTCCATTGAAGAGTTGGAACGAAGATTGATTTCAAGAAATACAGATGATGCGGAAACCATCAAAACACGCTTAGAAAAGGCAGAAGAAGAAATGTCTTACGCGAAAGAATTTGACAGAATCGTTATTAACAACGATCTGAATATTGCAAAAGAAGAAATAGAAAGTTTAATAAAAAATTTCATTGGGAGTTAAGAGGATGGATGATGGGAGCTGGAAGTTTGAGGTTTAATACATGACGTCAAAATTCTTATTTCTTATTTCTGACTTCTAATTTCTAGTGAACAAAAACATTGAGGTTGATATGAGTACCGAAACATTAGAAAGGGCTAAATCGGCTATTCCGGTTAGGGGATATTTGGATATAAAAGACCTTATTATTCCGGAAGGTGAAGAATTGGTGAAAGCCATTCTCAAGTTGAAAGAAGAAAAAAATGCGGTTATTTTAGCGCATTATTACCAGCCTGGAGAAATTCAGGATATTGCCGATTTCCTTGGAGATTCTCTTCAATTGGCAAGACAGGCAAAAGATACCAATGCGGATATGATCGTATTCTGTGGGGTACATTTTATGGCAGAAGCAGCGAAAATTCTGAACCCAACTAAAAAAGTAGTTCTACCTGATACAATGGCAGGATGCTCTTTGGCAGACGGATGTTCAGGTGAAGGGTTGAGAAAAATGCGTGAGCAGCATCCCAATGCTTTGATCGCAACTTACATCAATTGTAATGCTGAAACAAAAGCTGAAAGTGACATTATTGTAACCAGTTCCAATGCTGAAACAGTGATTGAAGCGCTTCCAACTGACCGACCAATTATTTTCGCACCGGATAAAAATCTGGGAAGATATTTATCTCAAAAAACAGGTCGTGATATGATTCTTTGGGATGGAAGTTGCATCGTTCACGAAGCGTTTTCAATGGAAAGAATTGCGCAACAGCTAGCTGATAATCCGGATGCTAAATTAATTGCTCACCCGGAAAGTGAAGAAGCGGTTTTGAAATTAGCACACTTTATCGGTTCTACATCAGCTTTGTTGAATTATGTGGAACAAGACGATTGTCAAAGATTTATCATCGCAACGGAAGAAGGAATTTTGCACGAAATGAAAAAACGTGCGCCTCATAAAGAACTTATTCCAGCTTTGGTTTTTGATGAAAGTTGTAACTGTTCAGAATGTTTCTACATGAAACGTAATACAATGGAAA
>DKLU01000266.1 GCA_002455915.1 Chryseobacterium sp. UBA6632 | reverse complement strand
GAATTATTTAAACAGGTATTTAATTTTTAACTAAATTTAACTGGCTGATTCACTTTTGATTGTGCTCTTTTAGAATGTTAAAGTGGAATTATTTGCCTTTCTTGGCATGATTTTTACATCTTTCAGGATAGTAAAATTTAAAAATCAGAGTTATGAAAATGTTAAAACAAGCAATCTTACTTGCTGGTATTATGACGGCAGGTGTTGTAAGTGCTCAAAGCTCACAAATGAATAATATGTTGAAAGTAGGTGCTAACGTAGGTTTAGCGGTTCCTGCTGATAACCTTTCTGCAGCTGTGGGTGTAGATGTAGCTTACCAAAACTTAATCACTCCAGGATTCGGATTGGGTATCGCAACAGGATATACTCATTATTTTGGGAAAGATAATAACGGATACAATAATAACGATGTAGGAGTTGTGCCAGTAGGTGCTTTGATCAGAATTTATCCTAAACAAACAGGATTTTATTTTGGAACTGACTTAGGATATGGTTTCCTAGTTGGTAACGACAAAGTAGCTTCAAACAGCAATGTAGACAGACCCGACGGTGGTTTTTACATCAAGCCTGAGATCGGGTATCACAACAGAGACTGGAATTTCTTTGTACAATATCAGAAGGTATTTACAGGAAGTAAAGGAGATCTTGCCGGGCAAGACTATAATGTGGGGAATCTGGGTCTAGGATTTTCTTACAATATACCATTAGGGAAGTAGTTAGATTTAAATATAAACAATTATTAGCCAAACCTTTTCAAATTTTTGGAAAGGTTTTTTCATTCCCTTGAGAATTTACAAAAAGTATTATTATATTTAGATAAAATTTGAGATAATGAATTTGAATCCAAAATTTCCACTTTATTTACCGGGAGTACAGAACGGTAATAATGATAATGTTTCTATTATCGGGGCAAACCTTCGTGAAGATGTTACCACTGTGGGATATTTTATCTCCGGAAACGGTGGTCTTGAAGTAAAAATCCAAAATAATTATCCTACAAAAGAATTTTCTTCGTTTTCAGATATTTTGAAGAAATTCATTCAGGAAAACAATTTGGAAAATGTAAAACGTCTGGGAATGGCGGTTCCGGGACCAGTACTTGACGGGAGAAGTGCTCCTGCAAGGCTAGGCTGGAATCTGGAGGTAGAAGACTTTAAAAAAGATTTCGGGTTCGAAAGAGTAGAAATGCTTAATGACCTAGAGGCTTCTGCATACGGGATGGGACTTTTGGAAGATAGCGAGCTAGATCCTATCTACACAAGCGGTCACCTTGAAAAAGGAAATGTCGCAATTCTTGCACCTGGAAACGGGCTGGGAGAAGCTGGATATTTCTTCGACGGAAAATATTTAATACCTTTTGCTACAGAAGGTGGTCACTCAGAATTTTCACCAAGAACGAATGTTGAGGTGGAATTTTATCAGTTCTTAAATAATATTTACGGAATTGTAAGCTGGGAAAACGTACTTTCGAAAACAGGTTTGTTTAATATTTACCGATTTCTGAGAGATGTGAAAAGGCATCCTGAACCGGAATGGTTAGCAGATCGCTTTGCGAATGGTAATTTTGCTGAAGAATTATACAACGCAGCGATTGAAGAAGATGTATTAATCTGTAAAATCGCGCTGGATACTTTCATCGAGTTTTTAGCGAGAGAGGCAAACAACCTTACTTTAAAGCTAAAAGCAACCGGAGGATTGTTGATTTCAGGAGATATTGCTCAGGCGATCAGAGAATATATTAATAAAGATAAATTCTACGAAAAATATAAGATCAGTGATAAAATGGAGGATATGTTGAGAAACATCCCGATTTACCTAATCAAGACAAAAAATACAGGATTGAACGGTATTGTATTATACACGGCTTATTATCAAGACTAAAGAACGGCTCCGAAGAAATTCGGAGCTTTTTATTTACTGATATTATTCATGAAAATAATTACTTTTATTGATATACATCAATGAAATCTATCAAATAAGTATAGTAATTTTGCATCATTAAACAAGGTAAATAACTTTATTCGAAATGAAAAAAATATTATTATTAGCAGTTTTAGCTGGTGGTCTGGCTTTCGGTCAATCAAAAAAAGTAGTAGCTTCTGATGTTCACTGGTGGGGATACAAAGTAGCAAAATCTGAGGCTAGCTCTCACGACGGTACTGTGAAAGTAAAATCTGGTGATATGATCATGAAAGGAAACCAATTGGTTGGAGGTTCATTCGTATTAGATATGACATCTATCAACGCGACAGACCTTTCTGGTGAGTACCAAGGGAAACTAAACGGTCACCTTAAAAACGGAGATTTCTTTGAGGTTGAAAAATTTCCTACAGCAAGTTTCAAAATTACTGGTGTAAAGAAAAACAACGATAAAGTGTATAACAGTATCGTAACAGGAGATTTAACGGTAAAAGGAAAAACAAACTCTATTTCTTTCCCTGCTAAAATTTCTTACAGCAAAGGAGTGGTAGCTTTAGTTTCAAACAAATTCTCTTTCGACAGACAGAAATTTGATGTTGCTTACAAATCTACAATGCAGGATGTTTTTGTGAAAGATGATATCGATATGCTTGTAAAAGTAACTGCTAAATAATTTAAACAAAAAAAGATTGTTAAAAGTGTAGAAGTTCTACACTTTTTTTTATTTTTGTTGAATTGTAAATAAAAAAGAATGAAAAGATTACTATTGTTTGCTATGATGTGTGTAAGCATGTCATTTGTTTTTGCTCAAAAGAAAGGGGATAAGGTGATAAAAGTGACTTCATCGGATATCAGATGGTGGGGATACAAAGTAGTGAAAACTCAGGCTTCATCGCACTCAGGGACGGTAAAACTAAAAAGCGGGAAGTTTAATTTTGATAAAACTGTTCTTATCGATGGTGAATTTATTATAGATATGAGAAGTATTCTGGCGGGAGATGTCTCTGATGAAGATCAATTGAAACTGACAGATGATCTGAAAAGTACTAATTTTTTCGAGGTTAAAAAATTTCCTACTGCTAAATTTCACTTAACTAAAATTATTCCTTTAGCAAATAGTGAGTACAATTCTACGATTTATGGTGATATTACGATCAAAGGTGTGAGAAAAACAATCTCTTTCCCTGCGAACGCTTATATTACTCAGTTTACTGTTATTATTGAATCTGCTAAGTTCTCATTAAACAGAAGAGACTTTAAAGTATTCTATCAATCTTCATTAAAAGATTATTTCATTAAAAACGAAATGGATTTTCAGTTTAAAATTTCTACTGAAAAATTGGATAACGAAAACAGAGTTCCTGTAAAAAAGAAATAATATCAACCTTGATATAAATAATTGAGCGGCTTGTAAGTCGCTCTTTTTTTTGTTCAAAATTGTGAATTAATTTTAATTTACTATATTTGTTTTAAAGTATTTATAAAAATAGTTTTTAAAAAATATAAATTCGTAACTGTTGGGATTGGATTTTTGAAAAATTAATTAAAATAAATACAAAATGAATAAATTATTAGTAATTTTTATTGCTTCTTTTGTGAAGCTTTCGGCGCAAGTGGGAATAAACACTACGCATCCACAAGGTGTCTTAGATATAGTTTCTAACAATTCTACTATGGTAATTCCTCGCCTCGCTGATCTGTCGGCTATTACGCAGCCTGTAGAAGGAATGGTTGCCTATGATTCTACCAATAAAACAATCCGATTTTATGACGGAACCAGCTGGGGAACTTTAGTGTATAGTAGGGATCAAACAAAAACCAATGAAGGAGTCTTGAAAATAAACGGAAGTGGAGCCGGAGCCGGAACAAAACCCACTTGGACGAATGTTTCTGAGAATACCCTCAAACAGGTAACTTTATCCTCACCGTTGGTTTATGCCACACCGCCTACTACAAGTTGGCCGGATAATTCTTCCACTATAGATTCTAAAGTATATGCTGGTGGAAAATTTTTAGAAAATGCAGTACGTGGGCAGGTACATCAGTGGAGGGTGATCGTTAATTATACCAAATCCTCCAATATTTACAGTCAGGATATTACTTTTATTCTTAGAAATCCGGCTTCGGGTTTTCGGTCTGAGATCAGTGGGGTAGTACCTTCTAGTAAAACGAGTGGTATTTTGGTGTACAATTTTACTACCATTGCAGATGGGGCGAGTCTTCCTCCTCCTTTAGGCACGGGTGCGGGATATATTTTAGAGTGGGTAGCGTCGGATACTATTTCTTCATTATCTATTGATAGTATTACAAGGATATCTTTTGCAAAAAACTAAGTTTTATTGAATTTGGAAAGTGTAAAAACCTCTTTATTTGGGGTTTTTATTTTTTTTGAAATAAAACCGCTCTATTGGAGCGGTTAATTTGTTATGGACAAGGTGTACATTTTATAAGCTGATCAATTGGAATATTTGCTAGGGGGGGTGTATGAATAGCTTGGCATACAGCTGTACATAATGATTGTTCTAATAATGGTCCTATATTAAGAGGAATGAGGGAGATACCTACTGGGATACCACCACCAATAGCAGGGATTAGATTAAGTACACTTCCTGAAATTTCTTTCAATTCGTTTCTGTCTAATTTTTTTAAATTTTTCATGATATTTTATTTTTATGATTATTGTTTTGCTAAATTATTAAATATTTTAATTGAATTTGTATTTTTAATGATTAAAATGCGTTTTATGTGATTTTATTCGTTTTTATTTTTGTAATTATTTATTAATTTATTTAAAACATATAATTAAATTAATATTGTGTTGTTTTTATTGTAAATCACTAGTTATAGATTTAATTAAGTTGTAATTGCTTTACTCTTTGACTATTACTGATAAAATGTAAAGCAGTAATTCTATTTTCATGATTTTTATTATTTTAGTTCTATGAAAATTTATGTTGTAAGTGGTCTCGGTGCAGATTTTAAAGTGCTGGAAAAAATAAAATTCCCGGCGCAGTATGAAATTGTTTTTATAGACTGGCTCATTCCACAGATGAACGAGCCTTTCAATGATTATATCCAAAGAATGGCTGAGAAAATAGATGTTTCAGAGCCTTTCTGCTTGTTGGGATATTCTTTTGGAGGTATTGTGGTTCAGGAAATCAACAAAATAAAACCTGCGCAGAAAGTCATAATTCTTGGAAGTATAAAATCCGATAAAGAAAAATCGAAATTCATTAAACTTGGCGAATACACGAAAATTCCGAGGGTTTTGCCTATTGGTCTTTTCAACGATAAAGCTGCCAATATGTATTCTGTAGTGAGAAAACTGTTTGATCCTAAAAATCCTAAAATTCTACAATATTTTAGAGTGAGAGATCCTTATTATTTAAAATGGTCTGTCGAAAAAGTATCAGAATGGAAATTTGAAGAAACCCCTGAAGTGATTCAGATTTTGGGAGATCGGGATATTGTTTTTCCTATAAAATATTCAAAGCCTAATTTCGTCATAAAAGGAGGTACTCATCTTTTTCCTGCAACAAAACCTCATGATGTGTCTAAAATTTTAGGGGAGGTTTTAAAATAAATATGTTTTAAAATTAATTTTACTTAAAATTTAAGGGGTTTTAAAAATATTTTATTGTTTTTATAAAATTAATGCTTACTTTTGAGGGGGTAAACAGAAAAATTTTATGAAAGTAGGTTTGAAATGGATCGTTTCATTTAGTATTATTAGTTTGGTGGCAATAGGAGGGTTATTTTGGAGCCCGATTGTTGATTTTCCAAATACCGGAGAATTCCTGAGTGAAGATAAGATTGTAGGAGCAGATGTTGCATGGATTTTGGCGGCTGCCGGATTGGTTTTGCTAATGACACCCGGTCTTTCATTCTTTTATGGTGGAATGGTCGGTAAGAAAAACGTGATTTCAACCATGCTTCAAAGCTTTATTGCATTAGGAGTTATTTCAATTTTATGGGTAGTCATTGGTTTTTCTCTGTCTTTCGGAGATTCTATCGGATTTACCTTAAATGGCGAACATTACGGTATTATAGGAAATCCTTTAAGCTATCCTTTTTTCAGCCGAGTTGGGGTTTTGCCACATAAGCAGATGGCATCCACGATTCCTTTTGTGTTGTTTGCTTTGTTTCAAATGAAATTTGCTGTAATCACACCCGCATTAATTACCGGCTCTTTTGCAGAGAGGGTTCGTTTTGTATCCTATCTTTTATTCATGGTGCTTTTTAGTCTTTTTATTTACACACCGCTTTGCCACATGGTTTGGCATCCGGAAGGTCTTTTAAATAAATTTTTTGGAGTTAAAGACTTTGCAGGCGGAACAGTTGTTCACATGAGTGCGGGGTTTGCCGCTTTGGCAGGTGCTTTGGTAGTTGGAAACAGAAAAAATCCTCATCACGAGCCTTCCAATATTTCTTACGTGATGTTAGGGACGGGAATGCTTTGGTTCGGATGGTTCGGTTTTAATGCAGGTTCTGCGTTAAGTGCCAATGCAACGGCTGCGATGGCGTTTGGAACAACCACAATTGCTTCGGGATCTGCGATGATGACCTGGATCTTTTTTGATCGAATTAATAAGCGTAAAGTTTCTGCATTAGGAGCCTGCATTGGTGCGGTAGTCGGTTTGGTGGCTATTACGCCGGGATGCGGATTTGTCTCTATTCCTGAAAGTATTTTTATCGGATTTATTTCTGCGATTGTTTCAAATATAATGGTTAATTGGAAAGCATTGAAGAAAATAGATGATACCTTAGATGTTTTTGCTTGTCACGGCGTTGGCGGAATTATGGGAATGATCTTAACGGCTATTTTTGCTCACGGTGAAAATGCAAGTTTGCTTCACGGCGGTTGGGAAGTGTTTGCTCATCACATGATGGCATTGGTTCTTGTTTCTTTATTTGCGTTTTTCGGTTCATTAATTTTATATAAAATCACAAATAATATTATCACATTAAGGGTTTCTGAAGAATCTGAGAAAATGGGACTTGATATTTCTCAGCACGAAGAAAGCCTTTGTTAAAAAGAATTGTGAGGTTTAAGCTAGACTTAATTAGATTCACAATTCGCATAAAAATA
>DKLU01000179.1:2854-3877 GCA_002455915.1 Chryseobacterium sp. UBA6632 | reverse complement strand
TCCCACTCTGTTCGGCTTAGCCCTTTGATAATAGCTGTGGAAATTACTCTTCCATAATTATCATACTTGGTCATCAGCCATTGCCCTTTAGTTTCCAAATTTGAATCTCTGGTTAGAATCAGCCTATCCGCTTTATCATACACCATAAATTCCCAGCCTTTGCCCGGAAGTTTTTTCTCCACCAAACGGTTCCTGCCATCGTATCGATACTGATAGTAAAGATTTTCCATCGTGGAAGGCTCTACCGTTGGAGATGAAGCCAATGGTGGGATTACAAATGCTAGCTGATCATACTCATTATAAACATAATAGGTATCTGCATTTTCTGTGGAATTTAAAGCTTTTCTTACGAGTAGAGTCTGTCCTTTTCCGTTTTTAAACTCGATGGTTTTGTTACCATCTTCATCTGTAACCGTATTTTTATATAATTGATTAGGTAAAAAATACTGAAGCAACTGAACTGTCGTTTGTGTTCTACCCTCAACCCAAGTCGTTGAAGTTTCATATTTTCTTACATAATCTGCATTTGTATTTGCTTCATAATCAAACTTCACAGGCTTGGTACTCCAATCTGTTCCCACCTGAATCTGCTGCTGAATTCTATCTAAAGGAGAATTCTCAATTATTTTTTCTGAAAAAGCTCTTTCGTTCACGTAAACATTAGTAGGATCACCTACAGGAAAAGCCACTAATCCTGGAGTTTGAGAATATATTGCACCATTACTTGTAGATAATTGGGGAACTGGTAGATAATCTCTAGTTTGCCTGCCGAAATCATCATAACTAATAGGGGTCACTATATCTCTGCCTAAGGGTGAAGCTTTTACATTTACTATTTGTTTTGGTCTTCCTAAACCATCAAAATACTGTACGGTATTAATCTGTCTTGCATCCGAACTTGATGTGGTAACAGGTTCTAAATAGGTTTTTGATTGAACATAATTTTCTGTTGGGCTTGGAGAATTTTGTCCATAAACTAAACTTGATAAAAGTAAAGTTACGATGGGGATAATTATTTTTTTC
>DKLU01000179.1:0-2722 GCA_002455915.1 Chryseobacterium sp. UBA6632 | reverse complement strand
TGATTTTTAGTTTATTTATCATATTCAAAATAAAAAGTGGCTGAACTACTATTACTATTTGCACTGATCCATACAGTAACTCCTCCGTTAGGGGCTATAGATATTGTTCCAGAACCATCTCCTGATGAGACACTGATGTTCTTATAGGAATTAGGCGCACATAAACTTCCTAATGTACCTATAAACGTTCCAGACCAGTTTGTCGAATTTGAAACAGGTAAACTCAGAATTCCTTTTATATGATTAGCCGCCGTTTCTTGAAATGATGAATAATAGATTGAAACATTATAAGCCGGATCAATAGAACAGCTATAAGGTTTACAAGGGAAGTTTGCATTTACCCAATTTTGACCATTAGTATCAATATCATTTTGAGCCTTTTGATTAGCATCATCTTTGCTTATTATAGATGTATATTGTCCTGCTTGTACAATATATGTTGCAGATTGAGGTTGAGTACCGGGTCCACAATTTGTAGTAGAAAATGGTTGACTTTTTTCACTATTATAATATAAAGTAGGAGCATAATTATACTTATATTCTTTTAGTATGTTACCATCGATATCTGTAAGTTTTTCCAGTCTATTAGTAGTGTCGTAGATATAATTTTCTTTAATTCCTGAAGCTGGTGTTAAACTTTTAACACCTATCTGCGGATCGTAGGTAATTGTAGATATCTCAAAATTCTTTAACTCTTCTTTATTTCTAAATATATTTAATTCCTTCAGTAATAAATTTTCTGAAGAATCATCGATATCTAAATCTGATTTCTTAACAATATCTAGATTCAGATAAGCATTATTATCATTTGCATTCAAGCCAAATATCTGCATAATTTGAACATATGTCGCTCCTTTAATTATTGCAATAGGTTCTGTACTCTTATATCCCCAGATTATACTTGTTGGAATTCCATCTTTTGATGTAAACTGAATATTATTTCCTTTACTATCATATAAATCATAAGTTAT
This sequence comes from Chryseobacterium sp. UBA6632, assembly GCA_002455915.1. GTDB lineage: Bacteria > Bacteroidota > Bacteroidia > Flavobacteriales > Weeksellaceae > Chryseobacterium. Next base: position 1,751 of record DKLU01000179.1, on the reverse strand, counting down.
TTCAATTTCTGTGCTATTTGTCTGTTTATTGTAATAAGAGGTAGAAGTGGGCATAATATTTGAAATATTTTCATACTTAATCTCAGTCTTATTAAGCGTTTTCCCATTTTTTTTTGTTTCAACCTCTAATGGGATTCCAATAACATTGGCATTAATTAACTTCTGATTTTGCTTATCATGAGCATATTTACTAATTACTTCATCTGTTTCATTGTTTGAATATAAAATTCTTTTTGTGTCAAGTAGACCTAAGCTATTAAATATATTTTGTTGATTTGTTGATATTTGAGAATTATTGTAAAAGTCTTTTGTCTCAGAACTATTTAAATAAACATAATCACTATTATAATAGTTTAGCTCAAAATTTAACTCTTTTATTTGTGTACTTTCTGCAATAAAAGTATTAATAGAGGATGTTCCAATCCCGTAAACTATTTTAGGAATATAACCATCTGGATTTAAACTATAATTATTAATTGTCTCCCTAATTAAATTTCCCGATGTATCTTTTTCTTTTTTATTTAATACAAGTCCTCTCATGTAGCTTTTATCGGGGGTAAAAATAGTTGGACGATTAAAAGAGCTATATGATGAATAAAGAGTGGAATGAATATTCGTAGGGCTTGCGATTAATCCACCGTTATTTGCGTTCCATTGCCTCCCTATTTTATTGTCATCAGGATGAGAACTAAAAGATGAAAGTGTATATTCCGTTGTTCCTTTGCCACTATTATTTACTACAACTCTTGAATATCTAATTAAATCGTTCGTAAATAGATACATTAAGTTGGAGTAGATCATGATGTAAACACTAGTGGCGCCAGAATTTTGATCAACTTCTATTTTTTGTCTATCCAACATCTTACCAGCCCCATTATTATTTTGCCAAGCTGTTGCCTCTCTCAACAGAGCAGGTAATTCCCCACTTGTTTTTCCATTAGTTAATTTATAGTCATAAGATGTAATAATAGGTAAAGTATTTAAACTTTCAACTTTGGCAATCCTTTTTATTCTTAATCCTCCCGTTTTATTATTGGTTATAGGGAAGTCAGGATATGGATAATAATCAACCCCAAAATCATTTAATTCATAATCATATTCAATACTTCCCCCTGTAGGATATATTATCTTTTTTAAAATATTGGCTTTAGTTTTATTTTCATAAGGAGTTTTATCAGCACCATCATAATTATAACCGTTTCTATTATTGGTTTTAGGAATTAATGTATTGGCAGTGTTATTATTATAATATCCCCAATAGTCTTGCTGATTAGAGTTACGTTGGGGAAGATTTTGATCTGTAAAGTATTCAAAATTCGTTGTAACAAATGTTTCATCACTATTTACTTTAATTTTCGATATATTGTTAAGCTTAAGTCTTTTACAGTCATAATTGGAACATCCACTATTAAAATAACTTTGATCAAAATGTAGTTTTTCTATTAACTTATTATTAAAATCATACTTTTCTATATATGCTAAACTATTTCTTTTATTAACGTTTGAACTCTGATCAATATCTTCTCTTATCAAACCATCATATTTAAAAATAACTCTATTATTGTCAGACGTTTTTATAACGCTAATTCTTTTTGGAGATTTCAAACGTATGAGTGTCGTTCTATCTAATATTCTTTCATAGAAACCAGCATCTCCAGATCCTACAAAATAGCTCGGAGGATTATTTGTACTTCCTGCACTAGGTCTAAAAACCTGTTTTATTTCAGCCTTATCACTGTAAACTAAATCTG
>DKLU01000178.1:3948-14613 GCA_002455915.1 Chryseobacterium sp. UBA6632 | reverse complement strand
GCAATAAAATACCTGGAATTAGTTGACAAAATAGCATCAACAGGAGCTAATATTTTTCCTGAAGGGCTAAAAGATGACGAACTTATAGAGTTGAAAAAAACATTGGCGAAACTGATCAAGGAAAATAAAAATGGAGTAAATGATGTTTATATAGATTTATATAATCTTGATTTAAAATATCCTAATCTGAAGTATGAAGATTTAAAAGCTATTCAGTGCCCTTCTTTAATCATTGCTGGCGATAAAGATGTTATAAAAACAGAGCATACAGTAAAGATTGCAGAATCAATTCCAAAAGGTCAGTTGGCAATTATTCCCAATTCCTCACATTCTGTTATTGTCGAGAAACCTGAACTTTTCAATTCTTTAGTTATTGATTTTTTTGAAGGTAAATAACTATTGAATGCTTTCAGTCAAAAAAAATATTTTGAATATTCTTAAAATCCTTTTAATCATAGGATTCGGATATTTCTTTTGGCTGATGTTGAAAATCACTTTAGAGTATATTCCTTTAGATACCAATGTCAGTTTTTTGATGATTAAGCAAACAGAAGTTATTGAAAGACCGGAATATCTCTACTTTTTTTACACTCACGTTTACACCAGTATTTTTGTTTTATTAAGTGGATTTTTAGCCATTCTCCGAAAAGATTTTAGATTAAAAAATTTCCATAAAAATATCGGAAAGATTTATATTTTTCTGATTCTACTTTTAGCAGCACCGTCGGGAATTTACATGGGAATTTTTGCGAATGGTGGAATTTTCGCTAAAATTTCTTTCGTGACATTAGGCTTTTTGTGGTGGTTTTCAACCTTTAAAGCGTATCAATTCGTAAGAAAGAAACAATTTAAAGAACACAAACAATGGATGTGGCGAAGCTTCGCTTTAACATTATCTGCCGTCACTTTGAGAATGTGGAAGGTAATTATTGTATATTTATTTCACCCAAACCCGATGGATGTTTATCAGATTATTGCATGGCTGGGCTGGATTCCAAATCTTTTATTAATTGAATGTTTAATTGCCAAAAAATATTTGTGAAATTATTATTTTGCCGTTAAATATCACCATAAAATCAAAAACAATAGATATGAAAATTTTAAAATTAACTTTCATCTCTTTATTTACAGTCACTTTAATCGGTTGTAAAAAAGATGTAAAGTCTAACAGCAATTCAAAAGACAGCCTTACTGCTAAAAAAGATTCAACGGTTGCGCCAGAAATCTATAAAGAGTATTACGGAATTTACACCGGAGATTTTGCAGGAAAAGGAATGATTATCTCTGAAGATGGCGAACAATACGAAGGTGAAATTTACAAAAAATTGTCTCTGAAGATCAACAGAATTACTAAAGACAGCGTTTACGGACAAAGTATTGTCGAAGGAAATCAGCGACCTTTTCGTGGAATTTTTAATGAAACTTCAAAGTCTTTTGTGCTTGATGAGCCGGGAAATGATAAAACAGATGGTCGATTTGAGGTAAAATTGAACAGCGACAGTTTAACCGGAAATTGGTCGGCTTTTAATAAATCTGCGGTAAAAGCGCCTGTAAAAATATTGAAACTAACTAAAAAAGAATTCGTTTATAATCCTAATTTCATGTTGAATAAAGACAACGACCTCATCGATTGGGAAAATCCGAAAAATTTTGTCGAAAAATATACGGATGAAGAAACCGGAAAAACGGAAACTTATACGGCTTCTAAAAACAGAATTGCTTCGGATGCGGTTTTCAGTTTAAATGCTTCAAAGCAGAAATTATCTGAAAAAGATTTAAAAAATCTAAGAAAACTGGATATGGAGATCATTAAAAATTCAGTTTTCGCAAGACACGGATATGCCTTTAAAAAAGCGACTTACAGAAACTTTTTTGAACAAACAGATTGGTATATTCCGGTTTCGAATAATGTAGATAAAGATCTTTCGCCGATGGAAAAAGATAATGTGGCATTATTGAATCGTTTTATAAAATATGCTGAAGATAAATATGACAGTTTCGGAAGATAATTATTGAATAATTTTCTTCTGTTCTGTGATTTTAACGAAAACAGAAAGTAGCAAACATCCAGCTGCGTAACACAAAATATCGATCCAGGAAAAAGAATTTCCGATTACAATATACATTAGGCTTCCCGGTTGGAAGCCTAGTTTTTCTGCAATATTAAAATATTGCGCAAACTCAACCAAACATGAGAAAATAAAAACCCCCAGAATTAGTTTTTGATTATTCTTTATTTCAAAAAAACTTTTGATGAAATTATAAATCAGTATCACCACAATAACATCTCCTAAATAAGCTCTTACGAAGAAAATATCTTTGAGCTTGGTGGCAATTAAAACTTCAATTAAGAAGATTAATATTGTTGAAACGAAATATTTTAAGCTAAACTTGAATTTCATATTTATTTTTGGCTAGATTTTTTTCATTAAAAAAACGGACTAAAGCCCGTTTTTAATTGATATTTTTACAAATATATTATTTTTTCACTTTCACAGTACAACCGATCGCGACAGTTTTCGTCATTTTTATCGGCTCATTTTTAATCAAAGCATTCACTGCATCCTGAACGTAATATTCGGAAACATCGTTCGGATTTTCGTAATTATTATCGATAGCACCAATGTATTTCACTATATTTTTTCCATTTTCTTTTTGCAGAAGAAACACATGAGGCGTTTTTGTAGCTCCATATTGAGGGAAAATTTTCTGCCCTTCATCTACCAAATACGGAAAAATAAAACCTTTCTGCTTTGCTCTTTCGATCATCTGCTTATAACCATCTTCAGGCTGCACATTTGGATCATTGGGGTTGATGGCAATCACCGGATACCCCTGAGATTTATACTTCTTGTCTAGCTCTACAATTCTGTCTTCATACTTTTTCGCATAAGGACAGTGATTACATGTGAAAACAACGATAAACCCTTTTGCTGATTTAAAATCTGCTAGAGAAACCATTTTTCCATCAACATTTTTCAGTTTAAAATCTGTTGCTTCATCTCCAACTTCATAGCCTTTTATAGCAGATTTATTTTCATTATCATTTCCGTTTTTACCATGATCTATTGTTGTAAAACTCAGTAAGCCAAGTATAACAATAAAAGCAGTTATTAATAATTTAAAATTTTTCATAAATATCTGTTTATAAGTTTTTTACAATTATATTTTCTAATTCATCTTTGCTCATTTCACCATCATTAAAATGAACTTTCTCGCCATTTTTATAGAAGATCGTCACCGGAATATTTCCATCCCAATCTTTTTCAAAACGGGGAATCCAGGTATTCATCCTTTTGATATCATCCAATAAAATAACTTCAGCGGTGAGATTTTTAGTTTTAATAAATTTAATCACTCTTTCTTTATCTACAAATCTATCCAAGGAAACCAAGATCATTTTAAATTTTGGGTTATCTGAATGTTTTTTTTTGATTTCCATAAAATACGGAAGTTCTTTCACACATGGCGCGCAAGTTGTCGACCAGAAATTGACTACCAAAAGTTGATCTTTTTCTTGCTGAATTCTACTCTCAAGCTCTTCATATTTTATAGATGAAATATCTTTTTGTTGAGCATTGAAAGCTGAAATAGAAAGAAGAAATAAAAATAGATGGATTATTTTTTTCATATTCAAATTTAACGAAAGGGTTTTACTTATTAATCATTATCAAATTGTTAAAATATCATAAAAACAATTATTTATTCACTTATTTTTGATTTAAAAAAAATTAAAATGTATATTAGCAATACAATCAAATAAAAATTTTTACTATGAAATCATCAAAAAATTTAAAAAAGAAATTAACAAAACAAGAATTAAAGAAAATTAATGGAGGTAACGGACCTAAATGTCTTACAACATGTTTTTGTAATTACGATGGAGAATTATTTATTGGAGCATGCGATTCAAAAGGAGTTTGTTGCTAATTCATTTTTAAATAACAATTTAAATGGTTGAAGATTTCTCTTCAACCATTTTCGTTTATAATAATCATTTAGGCGCTTTTTTTGCATTCACAATACATTCATCAAATCCGTTTACTATGAAAAAAGCACTTCTTTCTTTAATGCTTTTCTTCGGCATTATTGCATTTTCTCAAGCCAAAAAAGATTATATTCCTGAATTTAGTAATGTAAAAAATATTCCGGATTATGGGATTTTACGAACTCGAATGAAGCTAAACGATGTCGTCACCACAGCCAATACTCTTCCTGAATTTCCTGGCGGAACCGATACTTTTAAAAGACAATTTGCAGAAAAAATGGATGTTATTGATGTGAAATCAGACCAAATAAATACGCGAGTCTATTTCATTGTTGAAAAAAACGGATATGTAAGATTCGTCACTGCGACCGGAGATGATAAAAAGCATTCGCAAGCTGCTGAAATAGCCGTAAGAAGACTATTTGTAAGATGGAAACCCGCCACAAATAATGGTGAGCCTGTTCGTTTTTTATATACTTTCCCTTTGACGTTAAAGAAATATGATTAGTTAAAAATTATTTCCCAATCATCTTTTTAATGGCGTTCAGCTTCATTAGAGCCTCAATCGGTGTCAACGTATTAATATCAATTTTCGTCAGTTCTTCACGAATATTTTCCAGAACAGGATCGTCTAACTGGAAGAAAGACAATTGCATATTTTCTTCGGTCACTCTTTTAATATTTTCAGAAGAACCACCACTTTGAGAACGGCTTGCTTCCAAAGTTTTCAGAATTTCGTTAGCTCTGTTGACTACTTTTGAAGGCATTCCCGCTAATTTCGCTACGTGGATACCAAAACTATGTTCGCTTCCTCCAGGAATTAGTTTTCTTAGAAAGATAATATTCCCTTTATTCTCCTGAATTGAAACGTGGAAGTTTTTCACACGCTCGAAGTTTACCATCATTTCATTTAATTCATGATAATGCGTTGCAAATAAAGTCTTTGCCTGAGTTGGATGCTGATGAAGATATTCCGCGATTGCCCAAGCAATGGAAACTCCATCGTAAGTAGAAGTTCCACGACCAATTTCATCTAAAAGAATTAAACTTCTTTCGGAAATATTATTTAAAATATTCGCCGCTTCGTTCATTTCAACCATAAAAGTTGATTCACCTGCAGAAATATTATCTGTTGCACCAACTCTCGTGAAAATCTTATCTAAAACTCCGATTTCAGCATGTTTCGCAGGCACAAAACTTCCGATTTGAGCTAAAAGACAAACAATCGCAGTCTGACGAAGAATCGCCGATTTACCCGCCATGTTTGGTCCTGTAACCATGATAATCTGCTGAGAATCTTTATCTAAGAAAATATCATTCGGAATATATTTTTCACCTAAAGGAAGCGCATTTTCGATAATTGGATGTCTTGCTTCTTTTAAATCGATGGCGAAACCGCCATTCAAAACGGGCTTTGTATAACTCTCAGAAACAGCAAGTTCGGACAAACCAACTGCAACATCCAATTGCGCAATGATTTTAGAATTTTCCTGAATCTGATCGATATACATCATCGTTTCAGCACATACATTTCTGTACAACTGATTTTCTAAAACTCCAATTTTTTCTTCCGCACCAAGAATTTGGCTTTCATATTCTTTAAGCTCTTCGGTAATGTAACGTTCAGCATTTACCAATGTCTGCTTTCTCAACCAATCACTCGGAACTTTATCTTTATGTGTATTTCGGACTTCAATATAATATCCGAAAACATTGTTAAAATCAATTTTAAGACTTGTAATTCCGGTTCTTTCGATTTCTCGCTGACACATTTCGTCCAGGAAACCACGACCTTTAGATTGAAGTCCTCTTAGTCTATCTAATTCTTCGGAAATCCCTTCTTTAATGACATTTCCTTTCGCTAAATTAACCGGAAGTTCTTCATTTAAATGATTTTGAAGACATTTGATTAATTCATCTTGATCGTACAAAGGTTCTAGCCAAGCCAAAATATCAGCATGAGGATGAAGCAACCCTTTAATTGTATGAATATTAATTAAACTCTGGCGAAGATATCCCAATTCTTTTGGTGAAATTTTTTCTGCCGCCAGTTTTCCCATCAATCTGTCTAAATCGGAAATCGATTTTAATAATTGGGAAATATCATATTTAAGCTGATCGTTTTCGTTTAAAAAATCAATTAAAGAAAGCCTTCTGTTGATTTCCTCGACTGATTTTAAAGGCAAAATAATTCTTCGTCTCAACAATCTTCCTCCCATCGGAGTTGATGTTTTATCGATAATATCTAAAAGAGATTTTCCCTGCGGATTGCTTGGATAAACGATTTCAAGATTTCTCAATGTGAAATTATCCATCATTAGAAAATCTTCCTGCGGAATCACCTGAATTTTTGTGATGTGAGACAGTAAATTGTGATGCGTATCTTCTACCAAATATGCAAAAATAGCTCCTGCCGCTGTAATGGCTAATGGTTGGTTTTCAACGCCAAAACCTTTTAATGAATTGGTTTTAAAATGATTGGTCAGTTTTTCGTACGCAAAATTATATTGATATGCCCAATCTTCGAGCTTAAAAGCATTTTTATTTTTAATCTGCTCCGGAATCTGAACGCTGCGCTGATAAATAATTTCACTCGGGTCAAAAGTATTGACGATGTGAAGCAACTTTTCTAAATTTCCTTCACTCACCAAAAATTCTCCCGTCGAAATATCAACCAAAGCAATTCCGAATTTCTCCTTTTCTTTATGAAGAGACAAAAGGAAATTATTCTTTTTTGAATTGAGAACCTGATCGTTGAATGTAACTCCGGGTGTTACCAGTTCCGTAACTCCCCTTTTTACAATTCCTTTGACTGTTTTTGGGTCTTCCAACTGGTCGCAGATCGCGACTCTCATTCCTGCTCTCACCAATTTTGGAAGGTAAGAATCTACAGAATGATGCGGAAATCCGGCCAATTCTATATGACCTTCCCCGTTTGCTCTTTTCGTCAAAACAATTCCTAAAATCTGAGAAGTTCTAACCGCATCTTGCCCGAAAGTTTCATAAAAGTCACCCACTCTGAATAGCAAAAGCGCATCAGGATATTTCGCCTTGATGGTATTGTACTGCGTCATTAACGGGGTTTCTTTCTTCGCTGCCTTTGCCATTACAATCGTTCTTAAAAATTAGGTCGGTAAAAGTATGAAATAAATAGGAATTAGGTTGCAGGAATCAAATCTCGGCTTAAAGTTTTCACCATACTTAATTTATTCTATCCTTGTCAATATCTAAAATCTTGACAAAGATTATTAAAAAACTATCAGCAGACAGTTTATTTGATCTTAGCCAAAGCCTTCGAACTCTTTTTATACGCCCATTTTTGCTTGTAATCCACCCATTTAGCTTTAAAAAGTTTTCGCATGAATTTATCTGTATATCTCATAATGAAAACATGATACAACATATTGGCAAAAACATTCGGTTTATTCGGAAGCGCACGAAGCGACATCGAAAAACCAGGCTCCAAATATCGGTTGAAATGCCAAAAAGCCCCTGGAATAAAAAGCGCATCGCCATGTTCCATAAAAATTTCAAAACCTTTAGCATGTTTCAGCGCAGGAAACTTTTCATAATCTGGATTTTCGTAATCCACATCATAAATGGTATGAACCGACAACGGAACTTTATATAAAAAGGCTGACTGCTTTTGATCAAACAGTAAAATTCTCTTTTTCCCTTCAAAATGAATATGTAAGAAATCACCCAAATCAACATCATAGTGCATCAAAACATGAGCTTCACTTCCACCGAAAAATAAGGTAGGCAGTCGCTTAAAAAATTTCATCCCTAAATCCGGATAAGTGAAATTTTTCAATAATTCAGGAAGACGATCTGTGATGATGTAAAAGAAAATTCGAAGATCAGAAGGATTACTTTTTATCGTATCGATATAATCCTTCATTTTCATTTTTGTAACAGGCGCATCGGTACTTTTATTCGCATCCGCAGGTTTGTTATCATACAAAGGAACTTCCTGTTCACCAGCTTTTTCACGGATAAAGTCGAAATTCCATTTATCGAAAGCATCCCAGCGACTTGCGAAATTTTTTATCAAAAGAGGTTTATGCTTTTTGAAATAATTTTTCTGAAAATCTTCTTTACTAATATCTGTGACAACATCTACGTTTTGGAGGATCATTTTGATTTGGTATTTAAAATGAGATCTAAAAATAGTGTTTTTTTGAATTTTGAAGAAATTTTGAGGGTAGATTTATCTTCCTCAGATTTCACAAATATTTTACACTATACACCTCCGAACGGGATGAAAGTCTAATGAAGAATCTTTTTTTAACACAAAAGTCGCAAGGTTTTTATTTGAAAATTTCATGCATATTTTTCCGTTCGCAAAGGCATTTCATTTAGCAAATGATAGCATGAACTTTAGTTTTAAACAAAATTTTAAGCTTTTTAATAAAGTTCGGATAATGCGAAAATTTTATCTTTGTGAAACCAAGAGAATTTATGAGAGTTTACAACACCAAACATTTCCTGAAAATCCTTTTCAGTTTACATAAGAGCGATACATTGAAAATTTTATTCCCAAGCATGATCCTTGTCGGATTATATTCGTGGGGAATTGAATATCTGGAACTTGAGTATTTTCATTTAACCTCAAAATCAGGAATCAGCAATGTGGGAATGATTCATTCTTTATTAGGTTTTGTTCTTTCTCTATTATTGGTTTTCAGAACAAATACAGCATACGACAGATGGTGGGAAGGGAGAAAACTTTGGGGGAAATTAGTCAACGACACGCGAAATTTTGCCATAAAAATCAATACAATTCTTGGAGATGACAGACAAACTGCTGAACAAATTGCAAGATATTTAAAATTCTTTCCTCATTTTTTAGCGAAACATTTATCGAAAGAATCTACAAGATTGGCGTTGGATGAAGATTATTCTGAAATTGAAAAAGAACTGAAAAATCACGGTCCGAGCGAGATTGTAATTTTAATGAGTCATAAATTAAATCAATTAAAAAAAGAAGGAAAGATTTCGGATATTGAAATGTTGTATTTAGATAATCAACTTTCTGGTTTTCTCGAAGTTTGTGGCGGTTGTGAGAGAATAAAAAACACACCGATCCCCTATTCTTATTCATCATTTATCAAAAAATTTATTATTCTGTATGTTTTCGCATTGCCGATTGCCTACGTCATCAATATTGGGAATTTCATCATTCCGTTGACGGTTTTTATTTATTACGTTTTGATGAGTCTTGAATTAATTGCTGAAGAAATTGAAGATCCTTTTAACAACGACGAAAACGATATTCCGATGGAAACTATTGCCCAAAATATTGAGAAAAACGTTCATCAAATTATGGGTTCTAGAAAATAAAAGAAATCAAGCTTTACAACTTAATTTCTTTTATTTCGCCATCCTGTTTTATCTCTACAAACTTGCTTTCTCGGTTTCCTGCATTGTAGCCATAGAAAAACGTTTGATAGATTGGGGTAGAATACAAATATCCTCCGTAAGCGTTATAAGCATCCGATTGCCCGGTTTGTTTCTGATAACTTGCAGTTGCCGTAAAATTAATAATGGTTTCCAGATAATATTTTCCGGGTTTCAGTTTTTCAAATTTAAACCTTCCGCGGTCATCTGTTAAAGCTTCAATTCTATATTTAAAGGCTTCTTCAGACATATAAACGGTTGTTTTTTTATTTTCATACTTCTTTCTCATGTCGTAAAATTCCTCAAAATAAGGAGTTACAGGAAAAAGCATGACCACGGTTCCTTTTTTGGCATAATGCTTTTCTGCCAGCAAAGGTTTGATTCCCCAGTTGTTTTTCTGCTTGGTGGAAGCCACGCCTTCAATGGTTGAGTTCCCGAAACCGATCATGTTTTGTGCTAATTTTTTATCGAAAAAAGCCTGCGGATAGTATGTATTTTGTGCTTTGGTAAAAGTAAAAGCTGATACCATGGTCATTAAAACGAGTACATTTTTCATAGCTGATATTTTAGCCAAATATAGGTATTTCATAAAAGAGAATAAATACCCAAATTTGGGGAGAGAAATGTTAAAATTTTTCATATATTCATGAACATGAATTCACATTATTTCAACAAACATTAATTTTAAACAAAAAGAAAAATTATGAAATATCCATTATTAATTGCCATCTGTACATTCGGAATCATGTCTGCCCAAAAACCTTGCGGTTTCAAAGACGGATTGCAGGAAGGAAGCTGCAAACAGTTTTATGAAAACGGACAGGTAAAGGAAATTGCAGAATGGAAAAAAGGCAAACTGGAAGGCGATGCTGTTTTTTATTATGATAACGGAAAAGTGCAGGCCAAAGGAGAATATAAGAAAGATTATAAGGTGAAAGAATGGTCGTACTTCAATAAAGAAGGTATTTTAACCTCAAAAGAAGTTTTTAGAAACGGCGAAAAAAACATTTACGACAACAGTTTGGTAGCCACTTTTTATAATCCTTCCGGAATTATTACTGAAATTTCAAATTTTAAATTTGGTAAATTGCAGGGCGAAAGTAAACTTTTTTATGAAAACGGGAAATCTGTAAAGCAAATCGGATATTACGATAACGGAATTGCCACAGGAAAATGGAAAATGCTTTACCCGTCTGGAAAAATCCAAAGGGAAACAGAATTCGTAAATGATAAATGGAACGGAACCAGAGTTCATTACCGCGAAAACGGAAGCATAG
>DKLU01000178.1:0-3898 GCA_002455915.1 Chryseobacterium sp. UBA6632 | reverse complement strand
TAGAGAAAACAGAAGTTTACAAAGACGGAAAATTAATCTCAACAAAATAAGACATTGGTACACAAATTAAAACTGGAAGAACTCAACAGAATAGATGTAGAAACCTTTAAATCGGTTGAAAAAATTCCTTTAGTCGTGGTTTTAGACAACATCAGAAGTATGCATAATGTGGGTGCAACCTTCAGAACGGCAGATGCATTTTTGGTTCAGAAAATTATTCTTTGCGGAATTACGCCTCAGCCGCCACACCGTGAAATTCACAAAGCTGCTTTGGGAGCAACGGAAAGTGTAGACTGGAGCCACGAGAGTGATATTAATACAACCATTGCTGATTTAAAATCGCAGGGTTTTGAAGTTGTGGGTATTGAGCAAACAACAAGCAGCCAGATGATTACTGATTTTACGATCGATAAATCGAAGAAATATGCAGTTATTTTAGGAAATGAAGTTGAAGGAATCAGCGATGAAGCGTTGCCAAATATCGATTCATTTATTGAAATTCCTCAATTGGGAACCAAGCATTCTTTAAATGTAAGCGTTTGCGGTGGAATTGTAATGTGGGAATTTGCGAAAGCTTTAAAATAAAAAAACTGCATATGCCTAAGAGACAGTGCAGTTTGAAATAAATCTAATAAAAAGTAAAAATGAAAGGCGACAAAGGTACCTTTTTTTTCGACACGAACAAATTTTAATTTCAATTTTTTAAAATTTCAAGAAAAAAAGTTTCATTTTCAGAAAAGGTTTTATTTAATTTTTTATAAATTAGCACAATGTTTATCAAGGACTATATCTCAAAAGACTTCCCATGCTTTAGCCTTACTGACTCGATAGAATCAGCAAGGAACATGTTAGAAGACTTTGGATATTCTCATATTTTCATTAAAAAATCTCACCACTTTTACGGAGCCCTTGCGCAGGATTTTCTTTACGAAGAAGAAGGAACACTCAAAGATTTGGAGCATCAAATCGAGCGTTTTGCTATTCCGGAAGACAATAATATTATGGACAGCATCCGGCTGTTTCATACCTTTAATGCCAACGTGGTTCCTGTGATTAATAAAGCGGAGAAGTATCTGGGATATATAAGTTGTGAAGATATTTTCCAAGATTTATCGAAATATGCATTATTTTCAGAATCGGGAGCCATTCTTACGGTAGAAACTCCTTCCAGAAAATATTCGATGACGGAGATCGCCAATATTGTGGAGAGCAACAACTCGAAATTTTATGGTGCGTTTATCAGTTTCATGTCAGACGAGGTGATTCATGTAACGATAAAGATCAGCAATGAAAATCTGAGCTCCATTGATGAAACATTCGACCGATATGATTACAGAATTGTAGAAAAATATTATTCTGATGAAAAATCGGATTTGTTGAATGACAGATTCGGATTTTTCCAGAAATTTATAGAAATATAAACTAATGAAGGCAGCCATATATTCTCAGAAAAAAGATCTTGATACTTTTTTATATTTAAGCAAATTTATTTCCGAATTGGAAAGCAGAGGCGTAAAATCTGTTTTGTACGATGAGATGGCTGAAGCCCTTCAGTTTTCAAAGATTTTCGAAACCTTTAACAACAAACAGGATCTTATCGATAAAGAAGTCGATCTGTTTTTCACTTTTGGTGGCGACGGAACGATTGTAAATTCTTTAACCTTTATTGAAGATCTTGAAATTCCGATTGTTGGTGTAAATACCGGAAGATTAGGATTTCTAGCGAGTTTCACCAAAGAAGAAGCCTTTAAAGAGCTAGATTCTATCTTAAAAGGTGATGTAAAAACCAGCCGCCGATCTGTTATTCAAGTGGTTTCGCCTGTTTTAGAAGATTTTTTCCCGTACGCTTTAAATGATGTTACCGTTTCCAGAAAAGAAACGACATCGATGGTAACGGTGGATTCTTATATTAATGATGAATTTTTAAATGTATTCTGGGGAGACGGTGTTATTGTTTCAACGCCTACCGGTTCTACGGCTTATTCGTTAAGCTGTGGCGGCCCGATCATTTCTCCGAACAACGAAAACTTCGTCATCACACCTATAGCTCCTCACAATTTGAATGTAAGACCTTTGGTAGTGAACGATAGTGTAGAAATTAAATTCAGAGTTGAAAGCAGGGTTTCACAGTACTCCCTTTCGCTAGATTCACGACTGATACATATAGAAACCGATAAAGAAATTGTAATTAAAAAGGCAGATTTCCAGATTTTACTGGTGCAGCCGAACGATTTGAGTTTCTACGAAACCATCCGCCAGAAGCTACTTTGGGGAAGGGATAAAAGAAATTAAGAATATTTTTAAAAATTATTACCTTTACAGGAATTTTACAAACCCTAATAATTTATATTAAAACGTAAAACATGAGCAGAATTTTCCCGGCAGGAGTTGCCACAGGTCAGTTAGTTACTGATATTTTTCAGCACGCTAAAGAAAACAAATATGCATTGCCTGCAGTAAACGTAATTGGTTCTAGCAACACAAATGCAGTTTTGGAAACGGCAGCAAAATTAAACTCACCTGTTATTATTCAGTTCTCTAATGGTGGAGCTGCTTACAACGCAGGAAAAGGATTAAGCAATGATGGGCAAAAGTCTGCAATTTTAGGAGCTATTGCTGGTGCTAAACACATCCACACGCTTGCAGAAGCTTACGGAGCAACTGTAATTCTTCACACAGACCACGCGGCAAAGAAATTATTGCCTTGGATCGACGGATTGATGGATGCTAACGAAGAGTTCTTCCAACAAACAGGAAAATCTCTTTATTCTTCTCACATGTTGGATCTTTCTGAAGAATCTTTAGAAGAAAACTTAGAAATTTCTGCTAAATATTTCGAAAGAATGGCTAAAATCGGAATGACTCTTGAGGTAGAAATCGGAGTAACCGGAGGTGAAGAAGATGGTGTTGACAATTCTGATGTTGACAATTCAAAATTATATACTCAACCGGAAGATATCGCTTACACATATGAAAAGTTAAAAGCTGTTTCTGATAACTTTACGATTGCTGCTGCTTTCGGAAACGTACACGGAGTTTACAAGCCAGGAAACGTGGTTCTTACACCAAAAATTCTTGATAATTCTCAGAAATATGTTCAGGAGAAATTCGGAACTGTTGAGAAGCCGATCAACTTCGTATTCCACGGAGGTTCTGGATCTACTTTAGAAGAAATCAGAGAGGCAATTGACTACGGTGTAATTAAAATGAACATTGATACTGACCTGCAGTTTGCTTACACAGAAGGTATCAGAGATTATATGGTAAACAATGTAGATTATTTAAGAACTCAAATCGGAAACCCTGAAGGTGAAGAAAAACCGAACAAAAAATTCTATGACCCAAGAGTTTGGGTAAGAAAAGGTGAGGAAACTTTCGCTGCAAGATTAGTTCAGGCATTTGAAGATTTAAATAACGTAAATACGCTTAAATAAATTATAATTGATAAGAAATGAATGATCGCCGATTTATAAATCGCTTCCTTTATCTCTTATCATTTATCACACATCAATTATATACAATATGGCATTCGAGTGGTTTAAAAGAAAAGCACAAAATATTACGACATCTACTGATGAGAAAAAAGATGTTCCCAAAGGTCTTTGGCATCAGACTCCTTCAGGAAAAATTGTTGAGCATGACGAATTAAAGAGAAATAACTATGTTTCTCCGGAAGACGGATTTCATGTAAGAATAGGAAGTGCAGAGTTTTTTGATATCCTTTTTGATGAAGGTAAATTCACTGAATTGGATGCTAATGTTGAAAGTATTGACATCCTGAATTTCAAGGATACAAAACCTTACGCAGACCGTCTGAAAGAGGTAAAAGCAAAAACAAAATTGACAGATTCTATCAGAAATGCTGTTGGAACTGTAAAAGGAACTGAAATGGTAGTTT
>DKLU01000055.1 GCA_002455915.1 Chryseobacterium sp. UBA6632 | reverse complement strand
ACAGAAAATTAGGTAAAGAACTTGGAATTTTTGCTTTCTCTGAAAAAGTAGGTCAGGGTTTACCTTTATGGTTACCAAAGGGAGCTGCTTTAAGAAAAAAATTAGAGAACTTCCTTTCTGAAGCTCAGAAAAAAGCAGGTTACGAGTTTGTAATTTCTCCGCATATTGGTGCAAAGGAATTGTATGTAACTTCTGGCCACTGGGATAAATATGGAGCAGACAGCTTCCAGCCGATTAAAACTCCGAATGAAGGAGAAGAATTTATGCTGAAGCCAATGAACTGTCCGCATCACTGTGAAATTTACAAAACTTCACAATGGAGCTACAGAGATTTGCCTAAAAGATATGCAGAATTTGGTACAGTTTACAGATATGAACAAAGTGGTGAGCTTCACGGTTTAACGAGAGTTCGTGGATTTACTCAGGATGATGCGCATTTATTCTGTACTCCAGATCAATTGATGGATGAATTTAAGAAAACTATTGATTTGGTTCTTTATGTTTTTGGTTCATTAGGTTTTGCTGATTTCACCGCTCAGATTTCATTAAGAGATCCTGAAAATAAAGAAAAATACATCGGAACTGATGAAAACTGGGAGAAAGCAGAAAACGCAATCGTAACGGCTGCAACTGAAAAAGGTTTAAATACAGTAACTGAATACGGCGAAGCTGCATTCTACGGTCCTAAGCTGGATTTCATGGTGAAAGATGCCTTGGGTAGAAAATGGCAATTGGGAACAATTCAGGTTGATTATAATTTACCTGAAAGATTCGATCTTTGGTATACAGGAAGCGATGGTGAAAAGCACCGACCGGTAATGATTCACAGAGCGCCGTTTGGTTCTATGGAAAGATTCATTGCGATTCTTATCGAGAATACAGCGGGAGATTTCCCATTGTGGCTGGCTCCGGATCAGTTTATCATCTTGCCAATCAGTGAGAAATATGTAGATTATGCTAAAAAAGTTTCTCAATTATTGGAAAATCACGATATTAGCGGATTAATTGACGACAGAAACGAAAAGACGGGTAAAAAGATCCGTGATGCAGAATTGAAGAAAATTCCATTTATGATTGTAGTGGGAGAAAATGAAGAAAACGATGGCACAATTTCTGTAAGAAGACGTGGAGAAGGTGATTTAGGAGTGATGAAAATTGAAGATTTTGTTACTTATTTTAAAGAACAGTCAAAAACAGGATTTGAGTTTAATGCTTAAATCTGAAAAAAATATCATTCTGAATACATTTTAAAAATTAATTTTTATTCAGAATGATTGATAAAAAATAGAAAGTTAACCAATAAAATTATAATACAATAGCACAAAGATTTAACAACAGGGGCCCACAAAGACGTCCTGTACAGGAGGACTTACACTTGATCAACGATAAAATTCGTGTGAGAGAGCTTCGTTTGGTGGGCGATAACGTAGAGCCGGGAATTTACCCAATCGACAAAGCAAGACAAATTGCTGCGGAACAAGAACTTGATTTGGTAGTAATTTCTGATAAGGCTGAACCTTTTATTGCAAGAGTATTGGAATACAAAAAATTCTTGTATGAGCAAAAGAAAAAGCAGAAGGAACTAAAAGCTAAGCAGGTAAAAGTAGTCGTAAAAGAAATTCGTTTTGGTCCTCAGACAGATGATCACGATTATGAATTCAAGAAGAAGCATGCTGAAAAATTCCTTGAAGAAGGTTCAAAATTAAAGACCTACGTATTTTTTAAAGGGCGTTCGATTATCTTTAAAGACCAAGGAGAAATCTTACTTCTAAAACTGGCTCAGGAACTAGAGCACGTTGGAAAAGTAGATCAACTTCCTAAGCTTGAAGGAAAAAGAATGATTATGATGATGAGTCCTAAAAAACCAGCTAAATAAGCATTATGACGGTCTTTCCGTCAACTTTACAATATTAAACCTCAAAGTAATTTGAGGTTTTTTGTTTTTTTTGACATAAACAATAATTTTTTAAAACTCCTATATTACCTTTCTAGCTTTAAAAATTACTTTCGGATATCAATAATTTTTCGTAATTTTGCAAACTATTATTCCCTAAGTATATTTGGGAAACCAATACAGATATTGATAACAAAACATAAAAAGCAAAACAATGCCAAAATTAAAAACGAAATCAGGTGCTAAAAAGCGTTTTGCTCTTACTGGAACAGGTAAGATCAAAAGAAAAAATGCTTACAAAAGCCACATCTTAACTAAAAAAGAAACTAAGCAGAAGAGAAATCTTACTAGCACTTCTTATGTAGCTAAAGTGGATGAGAAAAGCGTTCAACGTCAATTAGCAATTAAGTAGTTTTTATAAATCTATATTCGGTTTATAAGAATTCAAACAAATTCAACAATTTAACCCTGAAATGGAGCCTCTAAGAGTAATGAAACAATTACCGCACATTTCAAAAAAACAATTTAAATTATGCCAAGATCAGTAAATGCCGTAGCTTCAAGAGCTCGCAGAAAAAAAGTTTTAAAGCAAGCTAAAGGTTTTTTCGGTAGAAGAAAGAACGTTTGGACTGTAGCTAAAAACGCGGTAGAAAAAGCAATGCAATATGCTTACCGTGGTAGAAAAGAGAAGAAAAGAAACTTCAGATCACTTTGGATCACTCGTATCAACGCGGGAGCTAGAGTACACGGAATGTCTTACTCTCAATTTATGGGAGCTCTTAAAAAGAACAACATCGAACTTAACAGAAAAGTTTTAGCAGATTTAGCAATGAATCACCCTGAAGCTTTCAAAGCTGTTGTAGATCAAGTAAAATAATGTAGAATTTTTGTTATCAATATAGTCCCGAGTTTTTTGCTCGGGATTTTTTTATTATCTACATTTGTTGGAATTATAGGATACATAAAACTTTCTTTAAAAGTGAAAAAATTAACTACTCTTCTACTCTTTTCATTAATAAATTATGGCTTAGAGGCGCAAACTCTTGTTCCGGCTTATCAAAACAGAGCCAATCAGGTTTCACAAGCAAACATCACCAATAATCTTCAGACTTTTGGAGATTTTGGAGTAAAAACTACGGGTTCTACAGCCAATACGAATGCTTTAAACTGGTTAAAAGAAAAATATACAGCGATGGGATATTCAGCAAATCAAATGCAGGAAGATCCTTTCAGCTTTAATTATGGGAATCAAACTCTAAGTTCAAAGAATTTAATTATTACTAAACAAGGAACTGTTTATCAAAATACGTATGTTATTATTTGTGCACACTACGATACCATTACAGGACGCGGTGTAAATGATAATGGAAGCGGAACTTCGATCCTTTTAGAAGCTGCCAGAATTTTAAAAGATATTCCGACAGAGTATTCTGTTAAATTCATTCATTTTTCAGGCGAAGAACAGGGGTTATACGGAAGTTATCATTATGCTGATAATGTGGCTTTCCAAAATGGAAACCGTGTAATGAATATCCGATTAGTGTTTAATATTGATCAAGTCGGCGGGAAAATAGGCAACCTTAATGATAAAATAAAGTGTGAAAGTGATCAAGGCGGTCAATCGTCAAACAATGCAGCTTCACTTTCTTTTACACAGCAATTAGCAACTTATACTACTTTATATTCTCCACTTCAAACGGTAATGTCGCATGCTTATTCATCAGATTATATGCCTTTTGAAGAAAATGGTGATATTATTACAGGATTTTACGAAAATACTGAAAGTAATACAGAGCATACGGTAAATGATACTTTTGCAAATGTAGATCCTACCTATGTTTACAATGTAGGAAAAGCGGCTGTCGGGGCATTACAGCATTTTGCAGTGGCAACCACAAGTCTTTTAGGAGTAAATGAAACAGCTACAAAATCAT
>DKLU01000459.1 GCA_002455915.1 Chryseobacterium sp. UBA6632 | reverse complement strand
CAACTTCAGATGTCTGAATTTCACAAGATTCCTGATCTTCAACAATTTCAAGATTTTCAGGTTCTGCGATGACAGCTTCCGGTTCAACAGGAATTGATAAATTTTGATTTAAATCTTCCTGATTTAGTTCTATTTGCTGAACTTTATCTTCTCTTTTCAGAGGAAAATTGCTGCTTTTATAAACATATTGGAAGTTATTTTTTACAACTTCCTCCTTTTGTTCTTCAACTTTTTCAACCTTCACAACGACCTCAGGTTTCGGCTTTTCTTTTTGTTGAATTTTACCGTTAATTAACTGATACAGAATCTTTTTATCGGTAGTATAAGCGGCTGTCGTTGAAAGCTCTTTCTGGTAATTTTCTTTATCAAAAAGGTGAACTCCATACAAATGCAGTGCCCTGATATTCTGGATATAGGGAAAAGAATTGATCTCTTCTTTCAAAAGACCTAGATCTTCTGACTGAATGTGCTTCGGGTTCTTTAATAATTCTAAAACTCTGGGATTCATCTTACCAATTGGCTACAATATCGTTAAATATTTTATTAATAATTCTGTCCGTCACAATTTTCACCTGAGATGCCTCAATATCAGATTGCGACAAGCTACTGTTGAAAACGGCTTCGTCTGAATACGTTCTGTCAAAGCTGGAATCTGGGTGTATCTTATTTTCATAATGTACTTTCACCGTGATCGTCAGCTTATTCTGTGATTCTTGAACTACCCCACCAACGTTGTTACTCGTTGTTGTAGAGCTGATGGTTGTAGGCGAAATGGAATAATCTGTAATTTCACCCTCAATCAGAATATCAGGATTTTCTTTGGTTCCTTTTAAGGTTGTTCTCTGTAAAAAACGGTTCTGAATATCTGTTGAAAACTGTTGTGCCAACGCTGGATTTACCAACGCTGCATTATTCGGAAATTCATTGATCTGCACAGTTTTTTCATCCGTTAAAGACGAACCTGTAAAACTGTAGCAAGACTGTAAAAATCCTAAACAGATAAACAAAAGCCATGTAAATTTAGGCTGATTTATTTTAATTGGACTTAATTTAATATTCATTTTTTACTCCGATTTCTTTTATTTCGTCATGCTCAATCTGCTGCATTGCATCCTCAAAAGCAAAATAATTGGCTGTATAATTCAACGGTAAAGTAAATAAAATACCTATTCCGCAGGCTAAAATTCCCAATTGAGAAAGTATTCCCACAACAATTGCAAAACCTAGAATAGACCAGAAGTTGCCTTTTGTCATTACTTTAGACATATTCCAAGCTTTTTTAATGTCTTTTACTCCTCCTAATGAAATAAGAGCCGGAATATAAAATCCTCTGAAAATGACATAAAATAAAGCTATATAAAAAACGATCATACAAACAACGACCATCACCGGACCTACCGCAGAATCATCACCACCAATTCGTGTAAGAAGCGTGATAAAAAATAGTGGAATGAAAAGTAAAAGCATACCACCAAAAATAATCAGCTGCAACATCAAATAAGGCATGAAATCATCAAAATTAAAAATTTCTCCGGGCCCTGTAGTCTGTCCTTTTCTTAGCTTTCGGCAATATTTATATAAATTTCCCATTCCCAGCATTCCGCAAAGGGGAATAAATGCCATAATAAAGCAAAAAATAACAGCCAGCAAAAGATTTCCAAAGTTATTCTTCAGAAATTCAAATCCGTTGCTCAGGTATTCTCCAAATTTAAAATTAATCGGTTTCGCGTTCAGTTCCGTCATTTATGTATTCTTTTAATTATTAGTCTTCTAAGTTATATTGTTTTATTTTTCTGTATAATGTTCTTTGTGAAATTCCTAATTCGTCTGCCGCTTTGTTTCTCCTTCCTTTATGCTTTTCTAAAGCTTTTACAATCAGGTCTTTTTCGTTGTTTTGAAGAGATAAAGATTCAGGCTTATTTTCCTCAATTTCAATATCTTCGATGTCTTCATAGCTTTCTTCCGGCGAAGCCATAATCGTTGAATTTTGAACGACAGGCGTATTATTTCCGTTTTCAAAATACAATAAAGAATTCTGGCTTATAGGCTGTTGCGTTTCAGGAGTATAAATTCTGTTGATCAGATTTTTTTCCTGATTGCTCAAATCTCCCGCTCCGCGATTTTTTATTAATTCCGAAGTTAAGGATTTTAAATCATTTATATCGTTTCGCATATCGAAGAGAATCTTATACATAATTTCTCTTTCGCTGCCGAAATCGTTTTGTTTTTGTGTATTTGGCGTATTCACCACCATCGGAAGATGTGTTTCCATGGGAATGTACTCTGCCAGTTTTTCCACCGTTACGTGTCTGTCTCTTTCTACAACCGTCATTTGCTCAACCAGATTTCTCAACTGACGAACATTTCCGGGGAAAGAATAATTTTCAACATAATGAACAGCGCTTGGCTCCAGTTCCAACTCAGGCATTCTGTATTTTTCGGCAAAGTCGATTGCAAACTTCCTGAATAACAAATGGATATCCCCTTTTCTTTCTCTTAAAGCAGGCATATCGATCTGAACCGTATTTAAACGATAATACAAGTCTTCACGGAATCTTCCGTCATGAATTGCCTTCATCATATTCACGTTGGTAGCCGCCACAATTCTCACATTCGTTTTCTGAACCTGAGAAGAACCCACTTTCATAAATTCACCGCTTTCCAAAACCCTTAACAAACGAACCTGCGTCTGCAAAGGAAGTTCACCAACCTCATCAAGGAAAATCGTTCCGCCGTCAGCAACTTCAAAATAACCTTTTCTAGTTGTTGTAGCACCGGTAAAGGCTCCTTTTTCGTGCCCGAATAATTCGGAATCTATCGTTCCCTCAGGAATTGCTCCACAGTTAACGACAATATACGGCTGATGTTTTCTTTTCGATTCTGAATGAATGATTTTTGGAATAAATTCTTTCCCCACACCACTTTCTCCAATGACTAAAACGGAAATATCGGTGGGTGCTACCTGAATAGATTTTTCCAAAGCTCTGTTTAAAGCCGGAAAGTTTCCAATGATACCAAAACGGTTTTTTATATTTTGTAGCTCGTTGCTCATAAGTAAATTTTTAGATTATTGATTTAAATTTAATCTACAATTAATCAATGAATTGCAGATTCGCTTTAGTGATACGATGAATGATATTTTCATCCTATTTTTTAAGAATTAACTCTTAAAATCTAAATAATCTTTGTTTCTTATCTTCGAAACTTTATCTTTTAAATATGTGCTATCAGTAAAATTATAATCTTTGCTTTGTTTTTCAAAATTTAATAACGACAAATCATGTTTTTGCCTTTCGGAATAAGCCAAGCCAATATCCGAATTATTAAATCCTAAATTATGCTGAATTTCAGGAAGAATTTTCCCGACAACTTCAATTGCTTTATCCTTTTGATTTAAAGACTGATAAGCTATTTTCTTTTTAGTAAAATAAATTTGAGAATTACTATGCTGAGATTCAAAAAACTGGCTATAAATCTCGCAAATCTTCCTACAGTCTTCATTTTCAATGACTCCGTTGGTTACTTGCGCCGAGATATTGTTATAAATTATTACCAATAAAACACTAAGGCAATATTTTTGAAATTTTTCCATTGTCTTTTTTATAGGTTAATATTGATAATAATTTACTTAATTTTTTATTTTTCGGTTCGATTGTTATTCCGCAATTCTCCCTAAAAGCGTGCCTTGCGTGTTATCATAAACAAAAACGTTCACAATGTCACCAATTTTCTGGCCTTCTGCCATATCGAAAACACAAACGGCATTCTGAGAGTTTCTACCTTTCCACTGATTTTTATTCTTCTTGGAAATTCCTTCAATTAAAATCTGGTGAACTCTTCCTACATAACCAGCCATTCTTTTTCTTGACAATTCGCCTTGCAAAGCAATAACCTCAGCCAAACGTCTTTGTTTTACGTCTGCCGGAATATTGTCTTCCATTTTCTTGTGAGCAGGCGTTCCCGGTCTTTCTGAATACGCGAACATATAACCGTAGTCATATTCCACTTCTTTCATCAGACTTAAAGTATCCTGATGATCTTCTTCAGATTCGCTGCAGAAACCAACGATCATATCCTGAGAAAATGCAACTTCCGGAACAATTTCTTTAGCTTTTTTAATTAAATCTAAATATTCTTCACGCGTATGTTGTCTGTTCATGGCTTCAAGCATATTATTGCTTCCGCTCTGAACCGGTAAATGAACGTATTTACAAATATTTTCGTGCTTTGCCATCATCTTGAAAACATCAAGACTCATATCCTGAGGGTTTGAAGTTGAGAATCTGATTCTCATTTCCGGAACCGCTTTAGCCACCAAATCAAGCAAGTGAGCAAAATTAACAGCAGTAGCCTTTTGCATTTCAGAAGCTTTGGCGAAATCTTTTTTCGGTCCGCCTCCATACCAAAGGTAAGAATCTACGTTTTGACCCAACAATGTAATTTCTTTATAACCACTGTTCCAAAGATCTTTACATTCATCCAAAATAGAATGCGGATCTCGGCTTCTTTCTCTACCTCTCGTAAACGGAACCACACAGAACGTGCACATATTATCGCAACCTCTGGTGATTGTAACATAAGCAGTTACCCCATTTCCGCCCAAACGAACGGGGTTAATGTCTGCATAAGTCTCTTCTTTAGAAAGAATTACGTTGATAGCATCTCTACCATCTTCAGTTTCTTTTAAAAGATTCGGTAAATCTCTGTAAGCATCGGGACCAACTACAAGGTCAACCAATTGTTCTTCCTCTAAAAATTTAGTTTTCAGCCTTTCTGCCATACATCCAAGAACACCCACCGTCATATTCGGCTTTTCTTTCTTCAGATTTTTAAACTGAGAAAGACGCATTCTTACGGTTTGTTCCGCTTTTTCACGGATTGAACAGGTATTTAAAAGGATAAGATCTGCTTCCTCAACCTTCATTGTTGTGTTGTACCCCTGTTCATTAAGGATAGAAGCAACGATTTCGGAATCCGAGAAATTCATTTGACAACCATAGCTTTCTAAAAATAATTTTTTAGAGTTTTCAGGTCTTTCTGCAATTGCAAAAGCCTCTCCTTGCTTGGTTTCGTCTATATATTTTTCTTGCACGATAGTCTTTTTTAAGGTTTAAAGCCTAAAATTTAGGGTTCATTGCATATCACTTTGAACTCAAAATCGCAAACTTTGAACTTATTGAATTTGCAAAGATACAAAATAT
>DKLU01000409.1 GCA_002455915.1 Chryseobacterium sp. UBA6632 | reverse complement strand
TTCCGCATGTGATTTTTCCCACTTCTTTTGTTTTTCAAAAAAATCGAACTGCTTTTTAAGATCTTTATTCCTGCTTTTAATGATTAAAAACCAAATAGTCAATCCGATAACAATCAATAAAATAATAAAAAATAAAGACCAATATTTTTTTGATTCATTTTGACGCTGAAATTCCAGATTTTTATTTTGATACGTTTCTACAAGCTTTACAATATATCGAATACCTTCCTTTGTACTCGCATCAATTTTCGTTCGGGAATCAACATATAATTTATTGTAAAAGTGATGTTTTTCATCATCATGTAGCGCAAAATAGCATTTAGATAAAGACTCGTAAATCCTTGATTTTAAATTATTAAAAGGTAAATTTTCAATCTCGGATAATCCTTTTTCCAAATAAACAATAGAGGTCTGATAATCTTCTTTTGAAAAATAATAACGCGCAAGATTTTCGTAGGCTAAAGCTTCTAAGTAGCTGTAATTCGTGTTTTTTGCTTCGAGTAAAGCGCTTTCTAAAAGATTTTTAGCTTCTTCAAGCTTATTTTGCCTTGATAAATAGGCCGCCCGAAAAATTTTATTTTCAATTTTGAGAATCGTATTTTCTTCATTATTAACCGTTAAAAAAGAGTCACTTTTTGCAATGTTTTCTAAAGCTAATATATAGTTTCTGTTAATTCCGAAATTCAAAGCTTGTAGCTGATACAATTTGGCAACAGTGGTTTTTATCTTAATATTTTCACTGTTAAGCAGCTTTTTATTGATTAAAAGACTGGAAATTATTTTTTGAGACTGATTGTAAAGATCAAGATTTTGATATTGATCGGCAAGATTGTAATCTGCAAAAAGCTGCATGAAATAAGATAAATTTTCTTTATCTGAATCATCTTTCTGGCTCGAAATATTTACAGATTGTACATAATCTCCCTTCATCGCATAGGCTTGAGAAATGATGTTTCTTAAGACAATTTTATGCTCGTTGTTTTGATCGCTGATTA
Source organism: Chryseobacterium sp. UBA6632 (assembly GCA_002455915.1). Classification (GTDB taxonomy): domain Bacteria; phylum Bacteroidota; class Bacteroidia; order Flavobacteriales; family Weeksellaceae; genus Chryseobacterium. The sequence continues at coordinate 3,893 of DKLU01000409.1, read as the reverse complement.
AAATACTGAGAGAATAATTGATGCAGTCATCCGGATTTTGATACAATTTTTGAAAAGCTTTATCGGCTAAAATAGAAAAGTCGGGACCAGATTGCCCATTGATAAAAACGAAATTCAGTAAAATTAATAGAATCGGGATCGTTTTTTTCCACAGTTTTTGGTGAAAAACAAGGTTTTTTGATTGTTTTTTTTCAGTCTTCTTAAAATCTGTCTTCAAAGTAAAGTATTTGTATTATTTTGATTTTTAGTTATTTATATTTTAAACCCTTTTAAATTTCATGAATTATGTAAGCCGAAATCTTTTCAGCGAGTAAATATAATACTAATATTGTTCTCGTCAATTCGAAATATTAAACCCAATAAAATATGAGAAAGATTTACAAGATTTCAAAGAAAGTAGTTTATGCTTGCTGTATGTTTGGTTTTGCAGTTACTAGTGCTCAGCTTACGATCATGGCGTCCGGCAACTTTAATGTTGGAAGTGTATCTAATAATGGGGTGGTAAGTATGCACACTTCGGCAGGAGGAATTTATAAATGGGATGCTGTAAATGGTTTTGTTCAAATAGGAGGCTTAACAAATGGCTATCCCGCAGCGGGAAAGACTGTCGTTTCTATGGACGGAACAAAAATTGCATCTTCCACTACCAATACAGCAACACAGTTTAACGAAATAGCAACTTATGATCTTGCAACATCCACCTGGACGACAAGGGGAGGACTCGTTCCCACAGGATGGGACGGAAGTGTAAGCTCCACTTGGGGGATGAACTCAGGCGGAGATATCATCGTGGGCCTTGCATGGCTTACGGCTGCTAACGGGCATGCAGTAAAATGGACATTAAAAGGAGGTATTGAAGACTTGGGAAGTATTGTCCCGAACAGAAGTTCAAGAGCTAACGCCGTAAATGTAGACGGAAGCGTTATTGTAGGATGGCAAGATGAAGCAAACGGTACGCGAAGAGGCGCAAAATGGGTGAATGGTGTAGAAACCTTCATCACTGACAACAATGGTGGGTATGTAGGGGAAGCAGGTGATGTTTCGGCTGATGGAAATACAATTATCGGTGCGAATTTGCCAGAACCTTACGTTTGGAACAGTACCACCGGATTAACATATATATCACATCCAAATTCCTCAGCCCTCTTTAGGGGTGGAGCAACGGGAATGTCTGCCGACGGCAAAACTGTGGTCGGCTATTTCAGAGCATTTTCTGCGCCACCAATGTCTGGAGAGGGCTTTATATGGACCTTGACTGGAGGCCGTATCAATCTTAATGATTATGCAACGGGATTAGGGATTAATACACAAGGGGTTACCATGTCACTTCCTTTGGCTATTTCAAAGGATGGTAAAAAAATAGCAGGCGTGGGTACCAATTCCTCAGGGCAGGTTGTCGCTTTTTATCTTGATATTACATCTTATTTATCAACAGAGGATAGCATCAAGGCAAAAGATAAAATTTCAATCTATCCAAATCCTGTGAAAGATATAATATATATTAAAGGTGCTGATAAAATTGAAAAGGCAGCAATTTACAATATGGTCGGTCAAAATGTACGCACATTTGATACAGTAGAACATCAAATTGATGTATCATCTTTATCAAAAGGTACTTATGTGTTAGAGGTTTTCGTGAAAGGGGAAGTTTCACAAAATTTAAAATTCATAAAGCAGTAAAATCCAAACAACTAAATTAGGCTGAACCAAAAACTCGCGGGAATTTCCTGCGAGTTTTGTTTTTTTGAATATTTCAATTAAAATTATTCTTCGTCTTTTGTTTCTTCATCCTCATCGTCTTCGTATTGCTCAAGATAATAAGTGAAAGTGAAATCTTCAACTTCATCTTCTGCATCTTCTAATGTGGTTAAAAGATCTTCAAAAAGTTCCAGCTGATCTACGCTCATATTCACAAATTCAATGTGAAGAGGCATTTCCAGTTCTCCCGTGATTACATCTGAAAGTGCATCCAGATTATCTCCGAAATGTTCAGGAAGAATTAATTTTTCTTTAAGCTGAGTGTAAAAATCTTCGTAATCTCCAATCTCAGTAAAATCTATGTATATTGTATTCATAATGTTGTATTCTTGTTTTTCGTCATTGCGAGGAGCAAAATCAACGAAGCAATCTCAATAAGGTTTCAATTAATTAAATATTATTTTGAAATTACTTTTGTTAGCAAACATTACTGTTTTTCAAAACTTTTATAATGATCTTTTGTTAAATAAACATCACCATTTTGAGTGAAAACAATACGATCAGCATTTCTGTTTCCACAGTGATAATTCACATCTGCTTCAAAATATTGTACACCTTGAGGTAATGTTTTTTCTCTATTGCTAAACTTGTCGCCACCAATGGCCTTACCCGGTAAAACTTCACAAAGATTACCTTTTGCAGGATTCCAGCCCTGATTTCTGGCTTCATTTTTTGTGATGTAATAATCAGGAAGCTGATGATTTTGTTTCACATAATTAATGACCGTTTTTTCATTCGTTAATTCATCAATTGATTGATCGTTATTGTTGATATTTCCTGTTGATGAACCATATTCAATCTTTGGATTTACATTTTCAGTTTTTTGCTCTCCAATGAAATTATTATAAATATACATCACGGCCATTCCAAAAAGAAGACCTAAACAAATGAAAAATAACGGACGTGTTTTGCTGTTCATGTTAAAATTTTAAATATAACAATTTACCAATGTAGCAGTTTAGCAGTGTAACAATTATTGGTAAACTGGTGGATTGTTCCATTGCTACATTAAATTCTCCACTCTTCAGGAATATCGCAAACCGGAATCGGATTCATTTTATGCTGAGCGGCTTTATGCATTCTGTCGAAGATTTGGAAAACTTCCTTGTCTCTTCCTTCATAATCATCCGCAGTTTTTGTTCCGTATTCTTTCTGAATTTTCTCAAGCTCAGGATATGTTGCTCCAATCTGATCTTCATCTGTTCTTTCGGCATCCCAAAGCCCATCGGTAGGAATGGCTTCCTGAATGCTTTTAACTAAATCTAAAGCAGTTGCCAGTTTGTAGACTTCTGTTTTGTAAAGATCAGCAATAGGAGAGATATCTACACCGCCATCACCATATTTTGTGTAAAAACCAATCCCGAAATCTTCTACTTTATTTCCCGTTCCGCAAACCAAAAGACCATTGATTTGTCCGTAATAATACAACGTAAGCATTCTCAAACGAGATCTTGTGTTGGCAAAAGCCAGTTTTTCGTTTGGATAAAGATCATCGTGTACGTCAAACGTTTTGTAAAGCTCTTCAAAAGCAGGAGTAAGATTTACAGACATTGTTTCTACATTCGGGAATTTAGATTTCAAATCATTCATGTGTTCCCAAGCTCTGTTTACCTGATCTTCTTTCTGACGAATCGGCATTTCAATTAATAAGGTTTTTAAACCCGTCATTGCTGCCAAAGTAGAAACAACACCGGAATCTACACCACCCGAAACTCCAATTACATAACCATTTACTCTTGATTTTTCAGCATAATCTTTCAACCACGCTACAATATGATCTATTACTTTTTGTGTCTGCATTGTATGTTTAAATTTTTTATTCTATTCCAAATTCTTTAGGATATTTTACCACTCCTTTTACGCCTTTCAAGCCATTTTCTACTAATTCAACCGCCATGCCGTTTGCATCGGGAACATCAAAAGGAAAAGTAATTCCAAAATCACTTGCTTTTCTATATTCAAATTTCGGATAATATTTCTCATGGCCAATCAAAACCACAGATTTGAAACCCAATTCCTGAGCAATAACATGTCCGAAAGCGATCAGATGCCCGCCAATTCCCTGATTTTGATATTCAGGTTTTACAGAAACAGGAGCGAGTGCTAAAGATTCAAAAGATTCTGAACCGTTTTCT
>DKLU01000461.1:2897-3670 GCA_002455915.1 Chryseobacterium sp. UBA6632 | reverse complement strand
GTCTTAAAAGATTCAGAAAGTTATTTGTTTAAGTTTAAATGGATGGATTGATTAATTATGATGTCCCATATTGAGCTTGATTTTTTTTAAATCTTCCAGCTTGTGAACAGGTTTTTCAATATCGGACGGAATTGGTCTTTTGGAAAATGTCTGAAAATAGAGTAAACACGCATCTTTCCACCAAACAGCATCTTTTGCCTGAATTTTCAGCTTATCCTGAACCTCAGTAAATCTTTGTTGATCAACATAAGGTTGCATTTTGTCCCAGGTTTTCTGATAATCTCTCACTTCGTGAACTCCAGAATCATATTTGTAACACAACTCATCCCAAAGTGTTTTTCCATCTTTCATTTTATAATCCCAAGGAACGTGATGGAACCAAAGAATCAGGTTTTCAGGAGTTGTCTTGATATTGCCGTAAATTTCATTCAATGGCGGAAAATATTGTGAAACGGCATCGCTTCCCGTTTTTGTTCTGTCAAATCCGATTCCTGCTGCATTGGCCTGATGGTAATAGACCGGCGACCAATCTGGTCTTCCGCCTTTGTAATCGCCCCACGGTTCCGGACCGTAATGGTGTCCGCCGGCAAAAATGTGGTGTAGACCAAGCGGCATCATATAATCTACGGCAGTTTCACGTGAAGTAAGCATTATTTCTTTGACCGGATTTACAAAGTTTTTGTTATCCGTAAAAGTCATTTTAATCCATTCATATGCAATCTGTTCCGAGGTTAACTCGTGATTCCAGGCTAAACGTCCGAAAGCGTACCAAT
>DKLU01000461.1:2161-2721 GCA_002455915.1 Chryseobacterium sp. UBA6632 | reverse complement strand
ACGTCCGAAAGCGTACCAATTGGCCTGTGCAAAGTGATGTCCCGTCCAGTTTTTATCTTCACCGATATTGGCAACTGCTGAAATGGCCGTCAGTTTTGCAGGTCGTAATGTTCCGTCTGTAATTTTAGCAATCGTAGAACCTTTTCCATCCGAAAAAGTATCACTATCCAAAGTTTCTTTGAATAGCGGCGCAAGATAAACCAAATGATTAGCCTGTCCTAAATATTCCTGAGTAATTTGAAATTCGACCATTTCCGGAGTTTTTTTCAATGCTCCGAAAAGCGGGTTGAAAGCTTCTCTTGGTTGAAAATCTATAGGTCCATTTTTAATCTGAATAATCACATTATCCCTGAATTTTCCGTCTAAAGGAACAAATTCCAGATGCGCCTGTTTCGCACGGTCTTCTTTGCTCGGACTGTATACAAATGCTCTCCACATCACGATTCCGCCATAAGGTTTCAAAACATCTGCCATCATATTGGCTCCGTCTGCGTGCGTTCTTCCGTAATCCTGCGGTCCGGGCTGTCCTTCGGAATTGGCTTTCACCAAAAATCCTCCGA
>DKLU01000461.1:1107-2004 GCA_002455915.1 Chryseobacterium sp. UBA6632 | reverse complement strand
TTTCACCAAAAATCCTCCGAAATCAGGAATTAATTTATAAATTTCTGCCGCTTTATCTTTCCACCATTTCTGAACATCCTGATTCAATGGGTCTGAATTCTGTAATCCGCCCAAAACTTTTGGGGAAGAAAAATTGACGGACAGGTAAACTTTAATTCCGTAAGGTCTGAAAATATCAGCTAAAACTTTGACTTTTTTAAGATAATCTTCACGAAGCATATTTGGTGAAGCATTTACATTATTAAGAACCGTTGCATTGATTCCGATGGATGCGTTGGCTCTTGCATATTCTTCGTATCTCGGCGAAAGTTTATTAGGTAAGTCTTCCCACTTCCAAAGCGAATGACCAGCATAACCGCGTTCAATGGTTCCGTCGAGATTGTCCCAATGGTTAAGAATTCTTACGTCGTAGGAAGGTTTTTCTTCAAGTTTCAGATTAGAAAAATTGGCTTTCTGTTGTTGTAAATTCAACAAATGATAGCTTCCGTACAGTAATCCTAAATCTGTTTTTGCCAAAACGCTGATTTTTTTCGGAGTAGAAACGATTTTGTATCCGTATTTAAAATTTTCCGGAAATCTGTCAATCTTTAAATCAACAGTTTGTCCTGCCCAATGTTGGTTCAGCTCTTTTTTGGCGATTTCAATAGTCGGGCTTTTACTGTTTGAATTTACAATATTTCTTGGCTTTGGATTGACCTGATATCTCAGCCATAACTGACTTCCGTCTTCAGCAAAAGCCATTAACGGAAGGATTAGAAACAGTAATATGTAATGTCGGAAATGTTGCATTATTTTAAATTTTTGCTTTAAATTCCATAGGTTCTACCTACGCCTATTGATATTGAACCTTTCGGGTTCGGTTTTTTATCGTTAATACTCCATAGGTTTCACCTACGG
>DKLU01000461.1:0-940 GCA_002455915.1 Chryseobacterium sp. UBA6632 | reverse complement strand
AGGTTTCACCTACGGCTACTTTTGTTGAACCCTTCGGGTTCCCTTTAATGAAAACAATTTAAGCATCAATAACTAACTAAAGATTTACTTATTATCTTCCAATCCTTCAATCGTTTTGATTTTACCGTCGTTATCGTATTCAATTTCGACAACCTTCATACTTCTCAGCCACGTTCTTCCACCGCTTGGAACAGAATCGTGGAAGAACAGATACCATTTTCCTTTAAATTCCACAATACTGTGATGCGTGGTCCAACCCACAACAGGTGTCAAAATTTCACCCTGAAAAGTAAACGGACCATAAGGATTATCGCCTGTTGCGTAGCAAACCAAATGAGTATCTCCTGTGGAATAAGAAAAATAATATTTTCCATTGTATTTGTGCATCCAGGACGCTTCAAAAAAACGATGTTTGTCACCGTGAAGCAAAGGATTTCCGTTTTCGTCCAAAATCACGACATCTTTCGGTTCTTCGCCAAATTCCAACATATCATCGCTTAACATCACTACTTTTGATGAAATGGCAGGTTCATTATCGGCAGGAAGAATGGCAGATTCCAATGCTTTATTATTTCTGTAACGTTGCAATTGTCCGCCCCAAATTCCGCCAAAATACATATAATGCTTTCCGTTATCCTCAAAAAGACAAGGGTCGATGCTGTAACTTCCCAGCATCGGATGTTTTTCCGGAACGAACGGACCATAAGGTTTATCGCTCACAGCAACCCCGATTCTGAAAATATCGTTTTTGTCCTTCAGCGGAAAATACATATAATATTTGCCATTTTTGAAAGCCACATCGCAATCCCACAACTGTCTTCCCGACCAAGGAATATCCTTTACCGAAAGAACAACGCCATGGTCCGTAACTTCGCCATTTTCCACATCATCAAGGGAGAAAACGTGGTAATCATTCATATCGAAATGGTCGCCGTTGTCG